>CAKTZA010000007.1 GCA_934635045.1 uncultured Kiritimatiellota bacterium
GCGTCAGGCGCAGCGGTAGCGGCGCCCCTTTGCCAGCCGTCGGAGTTTCTATACCCCGCTGTTCAGTGACCCATTACCCCATTTCGCCATCTGGGATTGACGGGAATCGGCCATTTTTGGTAACATAACGCCATGAAACTGAAAAATCTTTCTGCCTTGAATTCTTTTGCCCTGAAAAGGGTGGTTCTCGTCCTGTCGCTTGGGATTTCGTCGGTGGGCGTGGGTGAGACGGCGGTTCGCCGCGACAGCCCACAGGACCCAGCGGGGGCTCGCGCGGCGGCGCCCGGCTTCACGCGCGCGCTCGTCGTCAACGAGGACAACGACCACTACTTCAAGTATCCGTCCGAGCGGATGAATGCGACCGACCTGCGGGCCTACGTCGACCGCCTTGCCGAGGGCCCCGTCACGCACATCTTCTTCTGCGCGTCCGGCCAGCGCGCGAGCTACGCCTCGCGGGCGGTCGAGCCGATCTGGGCGGGCCTCGACGAGCCGGATCACGACGGCCGCACGAACAACATCTGGTGCGTCAACGCGAAGAGGCTGCACGATGCGGGCATCGACCCCTACGCGGTCTGGATCGCACGCTGCCGCGAGAAGGGCGTCTCGCCCGGACTGACCTTCCGGCTGAACGACGTGCATTACTGCTTCGTGCCGCGCTACTTCCGCATGTCGCAGTTCTATCGCGACCACCCGGACTGCCGCACATCGGACACCCCGACCCCCGACGACTGGCTGTCGTACACGCTCGACTTCGCGCGCGCCGAGGTGCGGGAACAGGCGCTCGCCGTCATTGCCGAGCAGCTGGAGCGCTACGACGTCGACGCGTTCGAGCTGGACTGGATGCGCTTCCCTCGTCATCTGCGTCCGGGGCACGAGGCCGAGGGCGCGCGCTTCCTCTCGGAGGTCGTCGCCCGCACGCGGCGCCTGGCGGATGCGGCAGGGATGCGCCGGGGGCGACGCATTGCGCTGGGCGTGCGCGTGCCGAGCCGTCCCGCCGCCGCGCGTGCGCTTGGCCTTGACGTCGCGGCCTGGGCGCAGGAGGGGCTTGTCGATCTCGTTGTCGCGTCCTGCTTCTTCAGTTCGGCCGACTTCGACATCCCGGTGACGGACTGGAAACGTCTGCTCGGCGACCGCGTGGCGTTCCTGCCCGAAATCGCCGAGGGCTGGTCGGCCGGGCCGGGTCTGCCGCGTCGGCACAACGACTACGCCACGTATCTGGGCGCGGCGGACATCCTGCGGTCGCGCGGGGCGGGAGGCTTCTATCTCTTCAATCTGCCGTATTGCCCGGAGCGCGTCTTCGCGTCCGTCTGCCGCGAAGGGCTGGGGGTTGACGCACTCGCCCGACACGGGGCGCGCTATCCGGTTACGTATCATGACGTCGCACCGGCAGGACTTGATGCGAACGTCCAGTTCCCGTGCGCAGTCGGCTCGGAACGTCCGGCGACGCTGCGCCTGTTGGCCGGAGAGGGCGTGACGGGACGCGCCGTGCGTGTGCGGACGGAAGGGGACGCCCTGCCGCCGACGGCGCGCGTGACGCTCAACGGGCGCGCGGGCGTGCGCGAAGCGGACGGCCATTCATTCGCGTTCCCGTCCGGCGCCGCCCACGCGGGCACGAACGTCCTGACAATCGCCGCACCGCAGCCGGCGACCCTGCGCGCATGCGAAATCGCCCTGCCGCCACAGGACTGACTGTCGGTTGCGCGTGTGTAACGAGTGTCTGCAACGGGATTGTGGGGACGGCCCCCCGTTCGAGTGATCGAAAACGGCGTCAGATGGCCCATTCGGCAAAGGGAACGACGACAATGGTGTGCTCGTCGAATGACAGGCGTTCGCGCTGCGCGTAGGTGACGATTGTGCCGGTCGGAAGCGAAAAGCGCTTCAGGGCCTGCAGGAGGCCGTTGATCTCGCGATCCTTGTTCTCGTCCGTGAGCCTGATGCAGGCCTGCACGGCTTCCGTCACGGCATGGCGTTCCCGAAGGATGAAGTCGCATTCGCCCTCGTCGTCGAAATAGCTGATGTCCTTTGTGCGGCGTCGGAGCGCGAGGTAGACCATGTTCTCGAACCGTGCGCCGTCGTTCGGTATCCGACGAGAGGAAACCGCGTATTCAAGCCCAGTGTCGATGCAGTAGACTTTCTTCGGGTTCAAAAGCCGGGACTTCTCGGAATCGCTGCAGATCGGGACGAAGAAGAAGAGGTAGGCCTTTTCGATCCATTCGCACCACTGGGTGATGGTCGAGGCGCTGGAGACGCCGAGCGGGCCGCGCATCTTGGAGGCCGTGAAGCGGCAGCCGACGTTCTCGACCAGATAGGCCGTGAGTTCCCGGACGGCCGCCGTGTCGCGAATCTTGTTGTGGACGATGACGTCGCGATACACGATGTCGTCGAAGAGTTCCTGCAGGACGATTTCCTCGTTCGTCTGAAGGTAGCGAGGAAAGCCGCCGGCGTGCGCATAGTCCACGGTGCTTGCTTCGGAAGGCACTTTGCCGGTGAATGTCAGGAACTCGGCATAGGAGAAGGGAAAAAGCTCTTTCGAGATGTGCCGTCCAGTCAGCTTCGTGCCGAGTTCGCCCTCCAGAAGCGAGGCGTTCGAGCCGGAAATGCAGACGTGAAAGCCCTCGTCGAGCTTTTGCCGCACGTATTTCTCCCAGCCTTCAAACTGGTCGATTTCGTCGAAGAAGAGGCGTCGGGCGCCGGATCGCTCGATCAGGGCGTCCAGCCGGATCGTGTCGCGCATCTCGAACTGCGTCAGGAGGGGCGACTCGAAGTTGACGTAAAACCACGGTACGTCCTGTGCGCGCATGCGCTGACGCATGACGGTGGACTTCCCGCAGCGGCGAACGCCGGTGATGTCCAGCGCGTGCGAATCGAGCAGAACGTCGTTGATGGCGAGCGTGCGCGGCAGACCGTCGAGCTTCTTCATCTCAATCATGCGCTGCCGAGCGACAATTGCCGCGAGTTCGGATTCGAGAATCATCCAGTTCCACCTTTCTATTTATTCCATTGCCATCTTCCTATTTTGGAAGGTGGCAGTAGTCTATCATAAAAGATCGGTTGTTTGCAACTGGATGTCTCTGCAATGCCCTGCCCTTGTAGTCGCGGACAAAGTATATGACGGGAGCGTAAAGGTTATGTAGCTCGCCTCCAGGACGGACAGCCATGCCTTGACCGTCGCCGCGCTCACGCCGACTTCGGCGGCGAGGGACTCGTAGTTCATCAGCTGCCCCACGCGCCCCGCCACAAGCCGCAGGAACGTCTCGAACTGCCGCCTGTCCCTCAATGCGAGAACGGCGTTCACGTCGCGCTCGACGTAGGTGGCGAGATAGTTGGCGTAGAGGAATCCCGGCGTCGCCTCCTCGCCGTAGAACCGTCAAAAACCGAAGTTGAACTACGGATTTTCGCCAACGCCACATATTGTACTACTTTTCGGCGCAATCCGCGTCAGTAAGTAGCCTCCGACCTTCGCGACCTTTGCGTGTTCTCCCTTGCGATTTTCGCATTAAAAGACATTTGCTGGATTGCATGGAGCGCAAGAAAGATTCGCACATGACGCAAAGCACACCTCTTGCGACGCTCCCCTTACCTCGCGCAGTTGCCAAACGCCGTGGCGGCTCTGGGGCGAATAATGGTATAATACGGGCGTGAAGTCGATCCTGTCCGCCGTTTTCGTCGTCCTGTCCTCTGCCGCCTGTGCGGCGGAGACGGGCGTGCTCCGCTTCTGGTGGAACGAGGACGAGACGGACGACGGCCAGGTGAACGGGATTGCCGACCGCGAGAACTTCTTTCCGCTTCTGCTCGACATCGGGACGTTCGTGAATGCGTGGCGAGGGGACGGGGTCTCGTTTCGTCTGCGCGGCAACGGCGCGGTCAACGTCGCGTGGACGGACATGTCCCGCACGGACGTGTGGGCCCTCTACCGCAGCGACGAGGTTCGGGCGGGCGAGGGCTTTGACGCCGGGCTTGACGCCGCGCCCGTCGTCCAGGTCACGCCGGACGGCATCGACATCCCGCGCGGCGTCATCGCCCGGATTCGCGGCGGGCGCGACGTCGTGATGGCCTGTGAAGTCCGTCCGGGCGCGCGCGCGGGCGTCGTCGCGTTCGAGGCCGCCGTCGGCGGTCAGGTCGTCTTCCGCTCGCCGATGGGATGCCTCGCGAGCGCGGTCGCGGACATGTACCACTGGATCAACCTGCGGCACGTCAGCGGCGAGAGGGAGGACGGGTCGTGATCGCCCACAGCCTCGGCACGATGCTGACGGCGAACGCGGTCCAGTTCTTCGGCATGCAGGTCGACAAGGTCATCTTCCTCAACTCGGCGATCCCGTCCGAGGCGCTGGATCCGGACAGGTTCGATGCGTCACCGTCCAGTCCGCTCGTCCACGACGCATGGCGGGACTATCCGTCCAGCTGCTGGACGTCGCTCTACCATGCGCTCGGCCCGTCGGGAACCAGCCGCGCGAAGCTGACCTGGCGCAACCGCTATCCGTCCGTCGCGCCCCTGCTCTTCAACATGTATTCGAGCGGCGACGAGGTGCTGAGCCTCTATTCGGGAGACGGGAACCCCGGCTGGTCGGACGGCCTCTGGTCTTCGGGCGCGCTCGGCGCGCGCTACGCCTGGCAGAAGCAGGAGCTGTGGAAGGGGCGCGCGGCGTGGTATGCCGGGGTCGGCACGACCGCGTGGTCGGGCTGGGGCTTCAGGACAGGGGCCTTGGGCGGGCGCGTGTGGAGCGCGGACGACGCGAACGCGGTCACGGATCCGCAGACGTTCACGACGAACACGGTGTTCAACCCGTTCCCGGCCTCGATCACGAACGCCGTGCTGTCCGAGGCGGAGGTCAGCGCGCACCTGACGCAAGGTATTCCCGCGCTCTCCCCTGCGCTCGGCAGCGTTCGCGTAACGTGGGGCGGGGCGACCTCGTACGACATGAACGGGAAGACCAAACGGGAGCGCCCGAACGAGTGGCCGAATGATTTTGACGATTTCGGAACGGATTGGCTGCATTCGGACATCAAGGACGTGCCTTATTTCTACACCTATCCGAAATTTGACTTGTTGATAAGAGAAGGAGGCTTGCGATGAAGCCCTTGATGTTGTCGATTCTGATGTCGATTCCGTGCTTCGCCGACTATCGTCCAGACAGGGACGGCGCCTTAACGACTGTGGGGCTTGATGTCGTGGATATGCAGGGCGAGCCCGTTGAGGGCGCAAAGGTCATGTTTCGCGTGTTCACGACTTTGGACAAGTGCTATCGCGTCATGCGCGATACGGACAAGGCCGGACATTGCGAGATAACAGGCAAGACGCGAGGCGAAATAACGGTGGTCGCCACCAAAGACGGTTGCTACACCTCCTATGGCAGTCTGAAGTATCGAGACCTGCCTTGGGAGGATGCTGTTGCAGAACATCGGTGGACGCGCGGCATTGTCGGCAACCGAATCACGCTAAAGCCGGTTGTGAATCCCCAAAGGCACGTCAGCAACGGAATGACGCTGAAGCCTTTGCCTGTTGCGAACCAGATGCTGCCTTTTGACGCCTTTGTCTTCGACTGGTGTCCGCCATACGGCAAAGGCAAGGTAAAAGACTTTGAGATTGGATGCTACAGCTTTACGAACGCAGTGCCGCGTTCGCGGCGAGGCGTGCGGATAAGGGCGGCCCAGTGCGTCGATGGCTTCGTCCTTCGGGATGTTGACGAGTGGAGCAAGTTCCGCTATGCGCTAAATGCCGACAAGGATGCGAGCTATGACAAGGAAATGCGTTTTGGCTGGTTGCCAAATGACGAGAACGGCGCATTGGCAGAAGGGCTGGGCTTTGACCGTGACAAGTACATGATCTTTCGGATTCGCTCGAAGACGAATGAGGTGGGAAAGGTCGTGTCGGCTTATTATGGCATCATCGACGAGGGGTTGGATTTCCAAAGTGGGCTGTCGCTTGGCGTACAGGTCAATCCTGTTGACAACGACACGAGCCTTGAGGACGACTGGGCGTATCGGAACATGAAGAAAGGGAGGTGAAATGACATAAGGGCGCGTAGGCCCTCTGCGCCCGCCTTGTGCCCTCCTTGCGGCTAAATCTTGGAAACGAAGTTCAGCTGAGTTTCCCTGCAAGTTTCCTTCAGTCGAAAAGCACTTCGTCCTTTCGCCACAAGGCGCGGCTTCGCCGCTGGCACAAGGAGGACGCAAAGAGTGCTCCTTTCAAAACGACACGTCGCTCTTTCTGCGCCCAGCGGCTGTGCCTTGCCATCGCGGTTGTGAGTTGATTGCCGATGAGGAATTGAATCAGTTTGTTGGATAATTGTTGCGCCCGCGCGTCCTATGGCTACCCTCCGAAGCAAGCTTTTGAGGTGCATTCCCGCTCCGCAGTCTGTATTTGGCTTCGCATGAATCAGCCCAGTTCGCAGTCCGATTTGACGGCGTTCGACGGGACGTGGTATAATTTGCGTCAATATAAGCAAGGAGGAAGTGTGATTCTCTATCATGGCAGCGCCGTCCAGTCGTTCGTGCCGACGTTTGGACTTGGCAAAGAACAGCATGATTATGGGCGAGGATTCTACTTGACGGAATCCGTTGACCTTGCGCGGGAGTGGGCCGTTGCCGCAAATCCCTTTGCGAACGGCTGGGTGCATGCGTACGAACTGGACTTGACGAACCTCAGCGTTCTTGATTTCGCGACACTCGGCCCGTTGCCTTGGCTGGCGGAACTCATGAAGCATCGTGATGGTGACGATGGGCGCTATTATCGTGAGAACGCGCCGAAGTTCATCGCCCGTTATGGCGTTGACATTTCCGGCTATGACGTTGTTCGGGGATGGCGGGCCGATGCGTCCTATTTCTACATCTGCAAGTCGTTTGTCCGCAACAACATCGGCGTTGATTTCCTGTCAGAACTGCTGACGCTTGGGGATTTTGGCGTTCAGTATTTCGTCCAGTCCGCCAAGGCGTTTTCGGCCTTGCGCGAGTTGTCCGGATCGTGTGAGGAAGTCTCGGCGGCTGAATTCTACGCGAAATACAACCGCCGCGATTCGGCTGCGCGCTCGCGGATGTACGACCTGATTGAAAACGATCCGCGCAATAGGCTGGACAGGACTTTCAAGGACATTGTATGAAGCCGGCGTATCCAATAGCCTATCGGGACGAGATTGTCGAGACGCAGGGGAAGCTTTTCGGGCGTTTCCAGCGCGAGCATCCGGAAGCCGACGGAGCGGATTTCGTGTCCGCCTACATGCGCGGAGAGACGCGGTCCCGCATTGATGGCGCGGCTGCCGTGCTCTCGAACATGACGGCTTCCGAGCTGCAGGACGTGTTCTTGAACAAAGAGGGGTATGTCATCCGTCCGGGAAGTCCGATGGATCCCCTTGCCGCCGATTGGATCGGACAGTTTTATGCGTATTACCAATGGCGGACGGGCGAGAGGAGCAGAGACATCATCGCGCGCATCCCGACGCATGTGATGTGCGCGGCCTATCCGGGGCTTCATGACCTTGACATGAGCCTTGCGGTTGAAAGAGTTGCGGAAAATGCGATCTAATTTTTGGCCGTTAAGTTTTTAAACGCCGAGCGGCCTACGGCCGAGCGGCGAAAGGCGGCGTCTGCGGCTTTTACTCGATTCGCGTCAGCAAGTAGTTGCCGCCCTTCGCGACCTTTGCGTGTTCTCCTTTGCGTTCTTCGCGTTAAAAGACATTTGCCGGATTACACAGTCCACTTATTGTAATATGTGGACGGTTGCGCGTTTGACATTGCGCGTGGGGAAGTGGTATACTTTACGGCAAATGTTGGGGGCGAATCGCGAGACAAGACGGAGGCCGCGAATGGGGCGCGCAGGTTCTCTGCGCCCGCCTTGTGCCCTCCTTGCGGCTAAATCTTGGAAACGAAGTTCAGTTGAGTTTCCCTGCAAGTTTCCTTCAGTCGAAAAGCACTTCGTCCTTTTGCCACAAGGCGTGGCTTCTCCACTGGCACAAGGAGGACGCAAAGAGAACTTCTTTCAGAATGACACGCCGCTTTTTCTGCGCCCAGCGACGGTGCCGTATCATGTTGGGTGCGGAAGTAAGGAGTAAAAATGCTTTATCCAAATGTGAATGGTGCATATGTCCCGCCCGGAATACCGTCGGGAACGTTGTTTGTTTCGGTTAGGAAAACGTGGCAAGCCAACAATCCAGTGGTCCCGCCAAATGTGTCGCTTGAAGATTGCGCACGTGGTTATTGGACGGTTCGTTGCCTGACGGAAGCGCATGCGGATCAATGTGAAAATTTGATGGCGCAAAGAAATGGCGTAATTGTTGGCGCATGGAAGATTGATCGGACTAAAGGCGTGAATGGTTGGATGGAACCTATGTTGACGCCGAAGAAAACCTGGCCGAATGACTGTCTTCAGCATCCTATTCCATCCGATAGGCTAGGATGCGAATTGAAGGCGAATTGCGAATTGATTGCCGATGTGAACTTGAATCAGTTTGTCGGGCAACGAGTTCGCGTCGGTCGGCATTTCAACCCACTTCGCGGATATTTCATCCCGTGAGAACAGTTGTAATGAAACTCCGATGATTGACGCTCTCGCGCGACCTACGGCTACCCTCCGAAGCAAGCTTCTGCGGCGCATTCCCGCTCCGCAGGTTTTTGCTGGCTTCGCAGAGGCCAGCCCCCAAGACAATCGTTTTCAGGCCGTTTTCGGAAAATTGGATGTCTTTCGGCGACCTATCCTGCGGAGCGGTAGCGAGAGCCCATACGGATCGGAGTTTTTGATTCACAGCGGCCAGAGTCACTCTTGACATCGTGCGACACGTGTGCGACAGTTTTTGCTATAATCCCGAAATCATGAGTGCGGTTGACATGAAACGGCGATTCCCCCACATCCTCGCGTTGACTCTTCTGCTCGTAATCGGCTGGTCGGCGTGGCGGCCCGCCGAGTGGGGCGTCTGGTGGATGGAGATGGTGTGGGTTCTGGGGACATTCGCCGTCCTGGCCGCGACCTACTGCCGCTTTCGGTTCTCGAATCTTGCCTATGGCATCGTCTTCCTCTGGCTTGTGATGCATGCCGTCGGGGCGCACTACACGTTTGAGCGCGTGCCAGTGACGTGGCTCATGGAACGGCTCGGTTCCGAGCGCAACCACTACGACCGAATCGCGCATTTCTGCATCGGACTCAACTCGTTCATGCTGGCGGAGCTCGCTTGGCGCAGACGCTGGGCGACAAGCGCATGCGTGGCGGCCGTGAACGGCGTTCTCGCCATCATGGCGATGGCGGCTGGCTGGGAGATCATCGAATGGATTGTCGCCGCATGGGACGGCGGTGCGGACGGTCTTGCGTTTCTCGGTTCGCAGGGCGATGTCTGGGACGCGCAGAAGGACATGCTCTGCGATACGCTCGGCGCGATTCTCGCAGCGGGACTTTTCGTGGTGCTGGAAAAATCCGACGTACGTACAGACGAACCAGAAGACACGAACAGACGTGGTGGGGGCGCGCGATGTCTCGCGTCGGATGGCGAAAAGTTCGTTGCGAAAATTTCGCCATGACAAGTCGGAGACCGGTTCTCTCGTCTATGAACGGCTCTTTGGCGAATGGCTGCGTACGCTGCCCTGTGCGCGATAATTTTGCTATAATTCACCGCCATGAATGCGGTTGACTTGAAATTTGGCAAGGTTTTTCTTCTCATCCTGTCGCTTGGGATTGCGTCCGCAGGCGCGGGCGAGACGGCGGTTCGCCGCGACATCCCGTATCTTTCGGACGAGGCGCTGGCGTCGGCGACAGCCTACCGGCGGGAGCGCTGCCGGCTTGACGTGCGCGTGCCGGTCGGCGTGACGGGTTTCCCGACGGTCGTGTGGTTTCACGGCGGTGGGCTGACGGGCGGCGGCAAGCACTTCATCCGCATCGACGAGGGCATTGCGCAGGTTGCCGCGAACTACCGCTTTCTCCAGAAGGACGGAAGCGTGACGGGCGACGACTGCATCGACGACGCGACGGCGGCCGTCGTCTGGACGCTGAAGAACATCGCGGCGTTCGGCGGCGACCCGAAGAAGGTGTACGTGAGCGGCATGTCGGCGGGCGGCTACCTGACGATGATGGTCGGCATGGATCCGTCGCGGCTCGGCAAGTATGGCTTCCGACCGACCGACCTGGCGGGCCTTGCGCCCGTGTCGGGACAGGCGACGAAGCACTTCAACGTCCGCGCCTTTGCGGGCGACGCCGACCCGCAGTACCTGCCGAAGATCGACCGCCTCGCGCCGCTGAACTACTGCTCGAAGGACCTGCCGCCGCTCATCTCGATTTGCGGCGAGCCGCCGTGGGAGTGGCCCTGTCGTGCGGAAGAGAACCGGCTGCTCGTCGCGTCCTGTGCCGCGCTGGGGCATCCGGCGGCCTACTACGTCGAGTGCGCGTTTTGCGACCACGGACGGGCGCTCACGGCGGCCGAGCCCTACGTCGAGATGTTCGTGCAGGGCCGCCTGCCCGACCGCCTCCGGCTCGGCGCGCGGCGTTAGGCGGCGAAGACGTCCATGTCCTGTTAAGTCAACGATTCACCTCAAACGATTCACCTCATCATACGGAAAACAACATGAAAATCCAATTCCTTGCACTTGTCGGTCTGATGTCCGTCGTCGTCCCTGCGGCGGCGGCGCGGGAGGCCTCGTTCGCGTCGTTTGACGCGCGGGCGAAAGCGGGCGAACGGCTCACCGTCGTCTTTTTCGGCGGCTCGCTCACGTGGAGCGCGAACGCCACCGACCCGAACGTGACGGGCTTTCGCGGTCTCATGGCGAAAGGGCTGTCCGAGCGCTATCCGGCGGCGCACTTCACGTTCGTGGACGCGGCGATCGGCGGCACGGGCTCGAACCTCGGCATGTTCCGCCTGGAGCGTGACGTCCTCGCGAAGAACCCCGATCTCGTGTTCCTCGACTTCTCCTGCAACGACGGTGGGGAAAACGCGGCCCTGCCGAACACGTGCTGCTACGAGTACCTGCTGCGCGAGATGATCGGGCGCGGCATTTGCGTCCAGCAGATGTTCTTCACGTTCCGCGACTGGACGAAGCCCGGCGCCGTGCCGTCGAAGGTGCATCCGCGCCGCGACGTCTACTGGCAGCTCGCCCGCGCCTACGGCACGCCCGTCGGCGACGTCTACGAGACGGATCTCTGGAAGCGGCTCAATGCGGGGACTGTCCCCGTCGAGACGGTCTGGCCGATTGACGGCGGACACCCAGATGATGTCGGCTATCGCATGTTCGCGGACGCGGGGCTCGCCGGGTTTGCGCAGGGCGTGCGCGACGGCGCGGTCTGCCGCGTGCCGGAGAAGCCGGTGTTTGGCACGGTGCGTGACGTGCGGCGCGTGAATCCCGCCGAGGGCGCGCTGCCGCCGGGCTGGACGCGCGCGCTCACCTACCGCACGTCGGCGTGGTACGACGGGCTCTCCTCGCGCTGGATGGACGACGTCGCCGCGTTTTCGGGAACGGCGCGCGCGCCGCTGACGGTCACGGCGCCCGGCAATTTCGTGGGCCTCTTCGGCGAGGGCGACAATGCGGCGCTCGCGTTCGCGGTCTCGGCGGACGGCCAGCCGGTCTTCACGGGCAAGGCGTCCACGGGCGTCGGACGGCTCTTCATCTGGCGCAGCGCGCGGCTGGACGACGGAGCGGACGGCGAGAGCCGCACGCATACCTTTGTCATTGATCCAACCCCCTCGGCGGACGGAAAGGGCGAGCTTCGCATTGGCTCGATCTGCACGGCGACGCTTGTGCCCGTCCGGCCGGACGCGCACCTGTCGGCACCCGCCGCGCCGGATGCGACTCTGGAGACCCTCGACCACGCGCGCGGCAAGTAGACCCCGACGGGCGGTTTTTGGTATACTACCCTTTTCGAGGGACGGATTCCCTCGGAAAGGTTTTTTTCTGACATGAAGCGCGACGACATTGACAAGGTTCTCATCATCGGCTCGGGCCCGATCGTGATCGGGCAGGCGTGCGAATTCGACTATTCCGGCACACAGGCCTGCAAGGCGCTCCGCGCCTGCGGCTACAAGGTCGTCCTGGTGAACTCCAACCCGGCGACGATCATGACCGACCCCGTGATGGCCGACGCGACCTACATCGAGCCCCTCAACGAGGCGCGGCTGGAGCAGATCATCGCGAAGGAGCGTCCCGACGCGATCCTGCCGAACCTCGGCGGCCAGACGGGCCTCAACCTGTCGATGGAGCTCGCGAAGAAGGGCATCCTCGACAAGTACGGCGTGAAGGTGATCGGCGTCAACCTCGACGCGATCGAGCGCGGCGAAGACCGTGAGGTCTTCAAGGAGACGATGCAGAAGCTCGGCATCGAGACGCCGAAGTCGGGCATCGTCCACTCCGTCGAGGCGGCGGTCGAGCTCGTGGAGAAGGAGATCGGCTACCCTGTCGTCGTGCGCCCCGCGTACACGATGGGCGGCTCGGGCGGCGGCTTCTGCTACAACGTCGAGGAGCTGCGCACGATCTGCGCGCGCGGCCTCGACGCCTCGCTCACCCACCAGTGCCTCATCGAGGAGTCGATCCTCAACTGGGAGGAGCTGGAGGTCGAGGTCGTCCGCGACGCGAAGAACCAGATGATCTCCGTCTGCTTCATCGAGAACATCGACGCGGTGGGCGTCCACACGGGCGACAGCTTCTGCGCGGCGCCGTTCCTCACGATCTCGAAGGAGCTGGAGCGGAAGCTCCAGCGCGACGCCTTCCGCATCGTCGAGGCGATCGGCGTCATCGGCGGCTGCAACGTGCAGTGGGCGCACGACCCGAAGACGGGGCGCGTCGTCATCATCGAGATCAACCCGCGCACGTCGCGCTCGTCGGCCCTCGCCTCGAAGGCGACGGGCTTCCCGATCGCGCTCGTCTCGGCGAAGCTCGCGGCGGGCATGACGCTCGACGAGATGCCGTACTGGCGCGACGGCTCGCTCGAGAAGTACACGCCGGACGGCGACTACGTCGTCCTCAAGTTCGCGCGCTGGGCGTTCGAGAAGTTCCGCGCCGTCGAGGACAAGCTCGGTACGCAGATGAAGGCCGTCGGCGAGGTCATGTCGATCGGCAAGACCTACAAGGAGACGTTCCAGAAGGCGATCCGCGCGCTGGAGCGCGGCCGCGCGGGCCTCGGCTTCGTGAAGGACTTCCATGACCTCTCGCTCGACGAGCTGCTGAAGCTCCTGGCCGTGCCGAACTCCGAGCGGCACTTCCAGATGTACGAGGCCCTGCGCAAGGGCGCGACGGACGACCAGATCTTCGCCCGCACGGGCGTGAAGGCGTACTTCGTGCAGCAGATGCGCGAGCTCGTCGAGGAGGAGGAGGAGATCCTGCGCCACAAGGGCGGCTTCCTGCCGGACGACCTGCTCGTCCGGGCGAAGAAGGACGGTTTCTCCGACAAGTACCTCGCGCAGCTCCTCGGCGTGCCCGAGAAGGACATCCGCGCGCAGCGCAAGGGCCTCGGCTGCGTCGAGCGCTGGTTCGCCGTGCCTGTCTCCGGCGTCGAGGGCCAGGCGTACTACTACTCGACGTACAACGACCCGAAGCCGGGCGCGGCGGCTGCGTTCGGCGAGGCGCCGGTCTCGACGAACCCGAAGAAGGTGCTCATCCTCGGCGGCGGGCCGAACCGCATCGGCCAGGGCATCGAGTTCGACTACTGCTGCTGCCATGCCGCGATGGCGATGCGGAAGATGGGCTACGAGACGATCATCGTCAACTGCAACCCCGAGACGGTCTCGACCGACTACGACACGTCCGACAAGCTCTACTTCGAGCCGGTCACGGTCGAGGACGTCCTGCAGATCTACGCGGCGGAGAAGCCGATGGGCGTGATCGTCCAGTTCGGCGGCCAGACGCCGCTCAACATCGCGCGCGCGCTGCAGGAGGCCGGCTGCCGGATCCTCGGCACGTCCGTCGACTCGATCGACGACGCGGAAGACCGCGACCTCTTCCACTCCATCATGGACCGGCTCGGCGTGCCGATGCCCGAGTCGATGATGGCGAGCGACATCGACGGCGCGCTCGCGTGCGCCGCGAAGCTCGGCTATCCGCTCATCATCCGCCCCTCGTTCGTCCTCGGCGGGCGCGGCATGGAGGTCATCTACGACGAGCAGCTGCTGCGCGAGTACGTCGCGAAGGCCGTGGGCGTGACGCCGGACCGTCCGCTCTACCTCGACCGCTTCCTCTGCCACGCGATGGAGTGCGAGGCGGACGCGTTGTCGGACGGGACGGACATCTTCATCCCGGCGATCATGCAGCACATCGAGTACGCGGGCGTCCATTCCGGCGACTCGGCGTGCGTGCTGCCGCCGGAGGGCATCTCGAAGCGCAACCAGCAGACGATCCTCGACTACACGCGGCGCATCGCGACCGAGCTCAAGGTCGTCGGCCTCATGAACATGCAGTTCGCGATCGAGTTCACGAAGGACGAGCCGGAGGGCAAGGTCTACGTGATCGAGGCGAACCCGCGCGCGTCGCGCACGGTGCCGCTCGTCTCGAAGGTCGGCGGCGTGCAGATGGCCGGCATCGCGACGAAGCTGATGCTCGGCGAGACGGTCAAGGGCCTCGGCCTCGAGCAGGAGAAGCACGTCGTGCCGTACTTCGGCGTGAAGGAGGCCGTGCTGCCGTTCGACAAGTTCCCGGAGGTCGACCCCGTCCTCGGGCCGGAGATGCGTTCGACGGGCGAGGTGCTGGGGCTCGCGGACACGTTCGGGCTCGCGTACTTCAAGTCGCAGGAGGCGGCGGGCGCGCCGCTGCCGACGAAGCCCGGCAAGGTGCTCGTCTCGCTGTCCGAGAAGGTGGACGAGGCGGCGGGCGCGGTGAAGCGGCTGGCGGACCTCGGCTTCACGGTCTTCGCGACCGAGGGCACGGCCGCGTGGCTGCGCGCGCACGGCGTCGCGGCCTACGTCATCGCCAAGATCGGCGAGGGCCGTCCCGACTGCCTGGACGTCATCAAGAACCGCGAGGTCTCGCTCATCGTCAACACGCCGTCCGGGCGTCGCGACGCGCGGGCGGACGACAGCCGCATCCGCCAGAGCGCAATCAAGTACCGCCTGCCGTACCTGACGACGCTCGCGGCGGTGCGCGCGGCGGCGGAGGGCATCGCGGCCGCGATGAGCGGCAAGGGCGAGGTGCGTTCGCTGCAGAGCTACCACGCCGCCATCGGCGCATGAGGGAAGACCGTTTCGGCTGGGTCGGCCCGGTATGCGCGGCGGTGGCGTTCGTCGCCGTGTTCGCGGCGTTCGTCTGGCAGCTTGTCGTCTACCAGCGGAACGTCCGGGCGTGGGCCGAGCAGGATCTCCAGTCGCGGGCCGATCTCGCGGCGATCGTGCTGGCCGAGCCTCTGCGCACGCTTGACTTCAGGTCGATCCAGTCGTTCGGCGCCACGTGCAAGGCGGACGGCCTTCGCCTGCGCATCTGCCACGGGGACTTCTTCTTCCTGTCCGAGGACGAGGATTCGGGGCGCATCGGCTTCTACGACACCACGGGCGGGGCGGACGTCCTGTGCCTGTTCAAGACGGCGCGGTCAGGCGACTACTGGGTGGGCGTCGGGCGGCCGCTTCACCGGATCTTCCGTCCGTTTGCGATGGCGCTCGTGGTCATCGTCCTCGCCGGGCTTCTCGGCATCGTGGGCGTCGTCTTCTTCTTTGTCGTGACGTGGCGCCAGCGGATGCGCATCCATGCGCTGGCGAAGCTTGAGAAGTTCCGCCGCGCCTTCATCGCCGACCTGTCGCACGAGATCAAGACGCCGCTGACCGGCATCCTTGGCGCGGCGGACCTGATGGACGCGCAGGAGCCGCTGGCGGCGATGGTCAAGAAGGAGGCGGGACGGCTGAATGCGCTCGTCCAGCAGATTCTCGACCTTGCGCGGCTGGAGCGCGACGGGGAGACGCTGCGCCGGGAGGAGGTCGATCTCGCCGAACTCGTGGGCGCGACCGTCACGCGATTCCAGCCCAGGGCCCGCGCCGCCGGCATCGATCTCGCGGTCGCGGACGACTCCGCGCCGTCGGTACGCGCCGCGTGCGATCCCCAGCTGCTGGAGCAGGCGCTTGCGAATCTCGTCGCAAACGCCATCCGCCATTCGGGGTCGCCGACGGTGCGCGTCTCCTGCGGACGCGAAGGCCCCGACGTCCGCCTGACGGTCGAGGACGCGGGACGCGGCGTGCCGTCCGGGGAGACGGATCGGATCTTCGAGCGGTTTCACCGCGTCGATCCGGCGCGGGCGTCCGAGACGGGCGGAGCGGGCCTCGGCCTTGCGATCGTCCGCCGCATTGCGCGGCTTCATGGCGGCGATGTCGTCTGCGAGCCCGTTGCGCCGCACGGTGCGCGCTTTGTCCTGAAGTTCCGCGCATGAGAGCGAAAAGGCGCGCGACCGAGTCCGGTCGCGCGCCTCCCTTGCGGCGAAGCCGTCGCGCTTAGGCGATGCCCTGCGCGAGCATGGCGTCGGCGACCTTCGTGAAGCCGGCGATGTTGGCGCCCATGACGTAGTTGCCCTTGTGGCCGTACTTCTCGGCGGCCGCCCAGGCGTTGTCGTGGATCGCCTTCATGATGCCCTTGAGCTTCTTGTCGACCTCTTCGGACGTCCAGCTCAGGCGCTCGGAGTTCTGCGACATCTCCAGTCCCGACGTCGCGACGCCACCGGCGTTCGAGGCCTTGCCCGGCGAGTACATGATCTTCGCCTTGACGAACGCCTCGATCGCGTCCGGCGTGGACGGCATGTTCGCGCCTTCGCCGACGAGCGTGCAGCCGTGCTTGAGCAGGTAGGCGGCGTCCTTGCCGTCGAGCTCGTTCTGGCGGGCGCACGGGAATGCGCAGTCGATCTCGTCCGCAATCTGCCAGCTGTTCGCGCCCTTGAAGAACTTCACGGCCTTCGTCTTCTTCGCGAAGTCGGCGAGTTCGCCGCGCGTGACGGTCTTGAGCGTCATGACGTCCTTGAGCATCTTCGGGGTGATGCCGTCCTTGCAGTAGATCGCGCCCGAGCGGTCGGAGAGCGTCAGCACCTTCGCGCCGAGCTGCATGAGCTTCTCGGCCGCATAGGTCGCGACGTTGCCCGCGCCGGAGATCACGCACTTCTTGCCCTCGAACGTCTCGCCGCGCATGGCGAGCATGTTCTCGGCGAAGTAGACGTCGCCGTAGCCCGTCGCCTCCGGGCGGATCAGCGAGCCGCCGTAGGAGAGGCCCTTGCCCGTGAGGACGCCCGTCCACTCGTTGACGAGGCGCTTGTACTGGCCGAAGAGGTAGCCGATCTCGCGGCCGCCCACGTTCATGTCGCCGGCCGGCACGTCGGTGTCAGGGCCGATGTGGCGGTAGAGTTCCGTCATGAAGCTCTGGCAGAAGCGCATGACCTCGCGGTCGCTGCAGCGCTTGCCGGGGGTGTGGGGGCTCTGCTTCGGGTTGAAGTCGCTGCCGCCCTTGCCGCCGCCCATCGGGAGCGTCGTGAGCGAGTTCTTGAAGACCTGCTCGAAGGCGAGGAACTTCAGGACCGAGAGGTTCACCGACGGGTCGAACCGGAGGCCGCCCTTGTACGGGCCGATCGCCGAGTTCATCTGGATGCGGTAGCCGCGGTTCACGCGCACGACGCCCTTGTCGTCCACCCACGGCACGCGGAACATGATCACGCGCTCCGGCTCGACCATGCGCTCCAGGATGGCCTCCTGCTGGTAGGCCTTGTTCGCGTCGATGACGGGCGAGAGGGTCGTCAGAACCTCGTCGACGGCCTGGAGGAACTCCGGCTCGTTCGCGTTCTTCGCCTTGACGTCTTTCAGGACTTGTTCAATGTACTTGTTCATTGTTGAGTGTTTTCCTTCGTTTTGTCGTACTGCAAATTTCTCTCTTGCGCTTTTTGCGGTAAAGCAAAATGCGTGCCACTGGAATGTCGGCCTTTTCCGTCCGTCGCGCCGCGCGGGTTTTACAGAAAACGTAATGTCCGAGGCGCACCTGTTCCGTCTCGTGTAATTCATCTTCGGTTTGTTGCGCGTGTCCTATCGCGCATGTCCTGTCGCTGGCCGACGTGCGGCGCGCTTCGGGGCAACGGTGCTCCCGCTTCTGGGCGGGCGGCTTGCGCCGCCTCACAGGACAAGGACGTTGCGTGAGGAGCGGGCGGGTCGGCCGAGCGCCGAACGGAGTGAGACGGGCGGACGCGGAGACCTGCGTTGCCGAAAGATGGGATTGGCCAGGCTTCAGATCTCGTGAATCCCTTCAAGACCTCCGTGTCTCCGTCCCTCCGTCATCTCCGTGTTCAGCGAAAGCAATCTTGTTGCTGCTGAGGTGAACAACGGTCTGTCCCACAGGGCGCGGCTCAGATCGATTGATTGGGCCCTCGGTGGTGTTCGCGCCTGAATTGTGGTACAATACGAACCTTCAGAGCAAAAGGAATATCGACATGGCAGGCGAATACCAGTTCTCCCTCATCGACGTCACGAAGCAGCAGGGCACGAAGACGATCCTGAAGGACGTCAACCTCTCCTTCTTCTACGGGGCGCACATCGGCGTCATCGGCGGCAACGGCGCGGGCAAGTCGTCGCTCCTGAAGATTCTCGCGGGCCTCGACACCGAGCTCATGGGCACGGTGCAGGTCGCGAAGGGCACGAAGGTCGGCTACCTGCCGCAGGAGCCGGTGCTGGACGACGCGAAGACCGTCCTGGAGACGGTGATGGAGGGCGTCGCCGATGCGCAGGCGATGGTGACGCGCTACGAGGATCTCTGCTGCGAGCTTGACGACCCGAAGGCGGCCGCCGAGATGGAGCGGCTGCAGGCGATCATCGACGCGAACGACTACTGGAACCTCGAGAACCTCGTCGAGCGCCGCATGGCCGACCTGTGCTGTCCGGCGGGCGACAAGAAGGTGGGCGTCCTCTCCGGCGGCGAGCGCCGCCGCGTCGCGATTGCGCGGCTTCTCCTGTCGAACCCCGACGTGCTGCTCCTCGACGAGCCGACGAACCACCTCGACGCCGAGACGACGTTCCGGCTGGAGGCGTACCTGAAGACCTTCAAGGGCACGCTCATTGTCGTCACGCACGACCGCTACTTCCTCTCGGACGTCACGGACTGGATTCTGGAGCTGGATCACGGCGTGTGCTATCCCTACAAGGGCAACTACGAGGAATGGCTCAAGCAGAAGGAGGCGATGCTCCAGCGCGAGGCGAAGGTCGAGAAGTCGCGCCAGAAGATGCTGGAGAACGAGCTCAAGTGGATCCAGACGAACCCGTCGGGCCGCCACGCGAAGGCGAAGGCGCGCGTCGAGCGGTACGAGGAGCTGCAGAAGCAGGAGGTCAGCACGCGCGAGGACGACCTCGTCATCCGCATCCCGCCGGGGCCGCGTCTCGGCAACCTCGTCGTGCGCGCCGAGCACGTCAAGATGGGCTTCGACGGGCAGGTTCTCTACGACGACCTCAACTTCGACCTGCCGCGCGGCGGCATCGTCGGCGTCATCGGCGCGAACGGCGCGGGCAAGACGACGCTCTTCCGGCTCATCACGGGCCAGCTGAAGCCGCTCGCGGGCACGTTCACGGTCGGCGACACGGTGAAGCTCTCGTACGTCGACCAGACGCGGTCGGAGCTGAAACCCGACGAGACGGTCTACGAGGCGATCACGGGCGGCGGCGAGTTCGTGAAGCTCGCGGGGACGACGCTCATGAACGGCCGCGCCTACTGCAGCCGCTTCAACTTCCGGGGGCCGGAGCAGCAGAAGAAGGTCGGCGTCCTCTCCGGCGGCGAGCGCAACCGTGTGCATCTCGCGAAGCTGCTCGCGGCGGGCGGCAACCTGCTGCTCCTCGACGAGCCGACGAACGACCTCGACGTCGCGACGCTGCGCTCGCTGGAGGAGGGCCTGCAGGAGTTCGGCGGCTGCGTGATGGTCGTCTCGCACGACCGCTGGTTCCTCGACCGCATCGCGACGCACATCCTCGCGTTCGAGGGCAAGGGCAAGACGACGTGGTTCGAGGGCTCGTATTCCGAGTACCACGAGATGCTCGCCAAGCGCAAGTGACGGAAAATATGGTACAATACGACTTCAAAAATCTTCAACACGGAAAACAGCCATGAGCATCTTCAAAGCATATGACATTCGCGGCGTCTACGGGCAGGATCTCGTTCAGGACGACTTCTACAGGATCGCGCGCGCCTACGCGCAGTTCTGCGGCTTCCCCGGGCACAACGCCAAGGTCGTCGTTGCGCGCGACTGCCGCACGTCGTCGGACGCGCTTTTCGCCGCGTTCGCCAAGGGCCTCGTCGACGAGGGCGTCGACGTCATCGACATCGGCCTCGCCTCGACGCCGATGAGCTATTTCGCCAACGCCTCGCTGAAGGCCGACGGCTCGGTGATGATCACCGCCTCGCACAACACGAAGGAGTGGAACGGCTGCAAGCTCTGCAAGGCGAACGCCGTGCCGATCTCCGGCGCGACGGGCATCAAGGACATCGAGCGGCTCGCCGCCGGCATTTCGGTCGACGACCCGGCGACGGGCGTCGGCGAGATCTCGAAGGTCGACGTGTCCGCCGCCTACGCCGCGCACGTGAAGGCGTTCGCGCACCTGAAGCGCCCCCTGCACCTCGCGCTCGACTTCGCCAACGGCATGGGCATCGCCGAGTCCGTCGCGTTCAAGGACTCTCAGATTTCCTATGACGCGCTCTACGGCGAATTCGACGGCGACTTCCCGAACCACGACGCGAACCCGTTGCACCACGAGACGCTGAAGGACCTTCAGGCGCTCATCCGGGCGAATCCCGGCAAGTACGCCTTCGGCGTCGCGTACGACGGCGACGCCGACCGCGCGGGCTTCCTCGACGAAAAGGGCGAGATCATCCCGATGGACTTCATCACGGCCCTCATCTCGCAGGACCTGCTCGCGACGAACCCCGGCGCCGTCTGCTTCTACGACCTCCGCTCGTCGAAGGTCTGCGAGGAGGTCATCCGCGCGGCGGGCGGCAAGCCGATGATGAGCCGCGTCGGCCACTCCTTCATCAAGGAGCAGATGCGCGCGAACGACGCGATTTTCGCGGGCGAGCTGTCGGGCCACTACTACTTCAAGGCGAACTCGACGGCCGAGTCGAGCGCGATGGCGACGTACGCGCTCGCGAACATCGTCTCGGCGAGCGACAAGCCGCTCTCGGAGCTGATTCGTCCGCTCCGCAAGTACGCGCAGTCCGGCGAGATCAACACGAAGACGGTGACGCCGCCGGCGGAGATTCTCGCGAAGGTCAAGGCGACGTACGCCGCGCGGGCGAAGGTCTTCGAGCTGGATGGCGTGTCGGTCGACGCTTGGGAGACGGAGGGCTACTGGGCGAACGTGCGCATGTCCAACACCGAGCCGCTCGTCCGCCTCAACCTCGAAGGCAAGACGCAGGCGATCATGGAGGCGAAGCGTGACGAGTATCTCGCTCTCATCCGCGCGTAAGGCCGCGCGGCGGACCGCGCTTGCGCTTGCGCTCGCCGCCGTCGCCGGCTGCGGGCCGAAGGACGGCCTGAAGGAGCTTGCGGAAGGCCGCGAAGCCTACGGGGTGCACAACCTCGACAAGGCCGTGAAGCTCTTCGAGAAGAGCCTTGCGCTCGCGCCCGACCGCGTGGACGCGATCCTCTATCTTGCGCGGACGAAGCTCGACCTCGGCGAGCTCGCGGCGGCGAAGAGCCTCGTCGCGCGCGCGGCGCAGCTGTCGGACGACGTGGACGTGAAGATGTTCGCCGCGCAGGTCGCGTGGCACGCGAAGGACTACGAGTCGGCCGCGCAGGGCTTTCAGGCCCTCGCGAACGACGCGCACCTGTCGCCGGAACTGCGCGCGCAGGCGTGGGCGGGGCTCGGCATCGTCGAGATGGCGTGCGAGAACAGCCACCTTGCGCGGCTTGCCTTTCTGCGCGCGCTGCGGCTGAACTTCAAGGACGCGGCGGCCCGCTACCACCTGGGGCTTCTCTACCGCGACGCCTTCAGCTACTACGAGGCGGCGCTGGAGCAGTTTCAGGTCTTCGTGCGGCTGGAGGCGGACGCGACGCCGCGCGTGCAGAAGGTTCAGCGGTCGTTCATCCCGGAGCTTCAGAAGAAGATCGCCTCCGAGGCCGCGAGCCGTCCGGGCGCCGCGACGCGCGACAGCGCGGCGTCGGCCGCCGCGATCGCGCGCGCCGTGGCCGCCGAGAAGAGGGGCAGGAACGACACCGCCCGCAAGGAGTACGCGGCGGCGCTGAAGGCCGATCCGCTCTCCGCCCCGGCGGCGCTGGGGCTCGCGAAGTGCTGGCAGAAGACGGCTCCGTCGAAGAGACGGGGCGGCGAGGCGAATCCGCAGGGCCGGGCGATGGACGCCTATCAGCTCGCGTGCGCGCTGCAGCCGAGCAAGGTCTCGACGTTCCTGACGGCGGGCGCGCTCGCCGCGAAGCTGGGGCAGCACGCCCGCGCGGCCGAGATCTACTCGCGCGCGGTCGCGGCGAGCCCGACCTCGTTCGACGCGCTCGACGGCCTCATCCGCGCCCTGCGCAAGCAGGGCAAGCCGAAGATCGCCCAGGCGTACCAGCTTTACCGCGAGTCCATCCCCGCCAAGCGACGTTAGTAGGCGCGCCCCTTTCCCCGCGCAGTTGCCGAACGCCGATTTGACGGCGTTCGGCGGGACGTGGTATAATTCGTGTTGATGTCAGTCGAGTGATGTGCATTGCTCGGCGAGAAGAGGGACAGGTTATGGGAAGCAATTTAAGAGATAAAATTGAGTATGTTGCGCTTTGCATTGATAAGTTTGCGGCGCATCATGGTATTGCACGTTCGCGCGCGTGTGATTACTTGCATTCCAATGACGGATTGCACTTTTTGGATGAGTTCTATCCGGAGGAAAGCACCCTGTCGGATCGCATCATGATTGAAGACCTTGATAAGGTATGCCGCAATTATGGAGGTGTTCCGACATGGTGACGCTCTATCACGGCACGACATCGGCGTTTGAAGTCCCAGATCTGAACAGGAGCCGGCGGGGAATGGATTTTGGCTCAGGGTTTTACCTGACGCCCAATCGCGTGTCGGCTGAACGGTGGGCGAAGAAGGTGAGCTACTTGCGGCGAGCAGACGCGCCTGTCGTATTGGCATTCCAGTTTGATGAGGATGGTGCGCGCGCGGCTGGATTGATTCGGGATTTTCCTGTCATGAACCGAGACTGGGTTGGCTTTGTTCTCGCCAATCGGACGGAAGATTTCGGTGCGGATGTGCATAATCTTGACAGGCGGTTTGACATTGTGCACGGCTACATTGCGGATGACCGACTGATGCAGATCATTGACGACTTCAGCCGTGGCGACTTGAGCATGGAAGAGGTCGAGACAAGACTTGCCAATGCACCGGTCAAGACGTTTCAGTATTCGTTTCATACGACGCAGGCACTGGCGTTTTTGGGGAAGGGTGAAGCAGTATGAGCGATGAGGCGATTCGTAGGCAGCTTCGGCGGAGTGCCATTGCCCAGTTGATCGAGTGGGTTATGAAGGAGGAGAAGGTTGCGCTTCCCGATGCCGTGAAGATCGTGTATGATTCAGCCCTCTATGGGTTGATTGAAGACGAGGCGACAGGCCTTTATCGTGAGGGCCCCGTCTATCTCTATGACATGCTTTGCGAAGAGCGAGGCGTGACTGTGTCGGACAAGTGATGTGGGCGGCTGTGCGCGTTTGCCATTGCGCGCGGGGCTGTGGTATACTTCACGGCAAATGTTTGGGGTGAATCGCGAGACAAGACGGAGGCCGCGAATGGGACGCGCGGCAGAATCGACGGAAAGGGCGCGTAGACGCGCTCTGACGCGTCCGTGCGGTTCCAATACCCCCCCCCCCCACACACTCACAGTCTGTAAGGCTTTATAGGGCTGCTGCGCGCCGTCAGGGTGCGTTTCGTTGCGCGTTGGACGCCGAGCGGCCTACGGTCGGGCGACGAGAGGCGACTGCGCAAAAAGTGGCCTATCCAGTTCGTTTTCGCGTCGCGTTCTGTGCTATACTACCCATCAGACAACACCTGATGGAGTCACTTGTGCGCGAAGAAAAACAGAGACAGATCGTCGAGACGCTGCGAACATTTCGGATGGCCGCTATGGCTCTGGACGTCCGTTTCCAAGCGAGCGGGCGCTGGCGCGCCAGGCGTTTCGCTTCCTGCTGGATCGCATGGAGAACGCGTTCCCCGCGCTCGCGCGAATGTCTGCTGGATGCGCCGCTGGTCGTGCGTCGCTCGACGAAGGGAGTCTTCTTAAGGAAAGGTTGCGGAAAATGAGGACAAGACGATTCACGGCGACCATCATCCAGGGGCATCGCGTGGCGTCCGGGCTGGATGGGAATCCCGATTTCCCGGGCGGGACGTTGCGGATGCAGGCGCCCTACTTCAGGATCTGGCGGCGGAAGGCGATAGACACGGCTTCCGCCCGCGTCGCGGCGCCGAGCTTTGCGAAGAGGGCGTCCAGGTGCTTCTGCACCCCGGCGGCGGAGATGCCGAGCAGGTGGGCGATGTCCTTGTTGGAAAGCCCCCGTGACAGCGCGTGCAGCACGTCCAGCTGCTTCTGCGTGAACGCCGGGATCGGGTCGTTCTCGATCCAGTCGATGATTTCGCGGGCGACGAACGTGCCGCCGGCGGCGACGGCGCGGATGCCCTCCAGCAGCCGTTCCGTGGGCGCGGACTTCATCAGCGCCCCGACGGCGCCGTTTTCGAGGGCGCGCGCCATCTCGACGGACGAGCCGTAGGAGGTGTGGATGAAGATGCGGACGGACGGGTGCCTCTGGTGGATTTCCCGCGTGACGTTTGCGCCGGAGAGCCCCGGCATCATCAGGTCCAGGACGACGACGTCCGGCTTCAGCCGGTCTGTCGCCGCCACGGCGTCCGGGCCGTTCTCGGCTTCGCCGACGACGGACATGTCGGGCTGGAGCTCCAGCATGGAGCGGATGCCGAGGCGCATGAGGGCGTGGTCGTCGGCGATGAGGATCTTCGTCGTGTTCATGTCTGTTCGGGGAGGGGGATCTGGACTTTGGCGTAGGCGCCTTTTCCGGGCGCGGAGTCGATCGTCAGCGTGCCGTTGAGCCGGGCGACGCGCTCTCGGATGCCGGACAGGCCGAAATGGCCTTCCTTCACGCCGGCGCAGTGCGCGGGGTCGAAGCCGCAGCCGTCGTCCTCGACCGAGAACAGCAGCAGGCGCTCTTCGGCGCGGAGCGCCACGCGGATCTCATGGGCCTGTCCGTGCCGCAGGGCGTTGGCGGCCAGTTCGCGGATGATGCAGATGACCGCGTGCGCCGTCGTGTCGCCGATCCGCCTGCGCGAGGCGCTGCATCGCAGGATGAGCGCGGCGTCCCCGATGATCGGCGCCAGCGACTTTCGGATCGCCGAGTCGAAGTCGGGGCCTTCGAGCGCGTCGCCGCGCAGGTCGAAGAGGCAGCGCTGGAGCTCGGTGCGGCTCGACAGGAGCATCCGCTCGGCGGTCTCAAGGCGCTTGCGGGTCTCGTCTGCGCCGTGGGCGAGGGCGATCTTCGAGGCGGAGATCTGGCAGGCGAGCCCGGAAAGGTTCTGGGAGAGCGAATCGTGCAGCTCGACGGCCAGCCGTGTGCGCTCGGCGGCCTTGAAGTCGGCGCGCTCCTTGGCGATCTGCTTCTTCAGCAGCTGCCGTGAGCGGATGTAGACGAGTCGGTTGAGGATGCGCACCCAGTTGTACAGGATGACGAAGACGGCGAGCAGGGAGAGGAAGACGACGAGCATCTTTTCCGGCGTCCACCAGGAGGGGCGCGCGAGAACCGTGACGTCGGCGGGGCTGCGCAGGACAAGGAAGAAGCCGTGTACGCGGGGGATGGGCGCATCGGGCCGCCAGACGTCCGACGACAGGACGCAGACGGCGCTGACGCGGACTTTCGCGCCGAGGGGAATGTCGGCAAAGACGGCTGGGCACGCGCTGACGTCGAGCGAGACGGTCTGCGCGCCGCAGGCAAGGCTGATGCGCTCGCCGTCCGCGTCGGCGGAGGGGTGCGCGAGGACAATGCCCGTCAGCGAGATGAAGCGGCCGTGGAAGCGGTGCTGGGTGCAGCGTGTGCCGCGTTCGTCCACGAACAGCTCGTCCGGGTCGGTGTCGCGCGGCAGCAGGGGCGACGGCGGTGCGGCGCGATCGGCAGAACGAACCCGCGCGAGCGCGAGCTTGACGTGCAGGAGATCGGTCTGCGGCAGCCCCGCGACTTTCACGTGCGCATCGAGGGACGGGGCACGTTCGCCCTCCGCGAGCGTCGCTTCGATGACGTGCCCGTCGTCCGAGGCGAGGAGGAACTGGCGGCCGCCCCAGACGGCGAGGACGCGTCCCGTCGCCGTGCGGTACGAGAGCCTGTTGAGCGCGTCGGGGCTGGCATGCGGGACGATTTCGAGCGGCGGCGCGTCGAAGGGGCTGAGCACGGCGGACTTCACCACTTCGGCGTCGCCGAGTTCGTACAGCTGGACGTAGCGGTTGGCGAAGACGCGGTCGCCGACATGTGCCTCGCAGACGCCGGTGAAGCGGACTTCCGCCCCGGCGTACGTGTCCCGGAGCGTGTCGAGGCCCACGGAGGGGGCGTGCAGGGACGCATAGAAGAACCGTCCGCGACTCTTGACGAGGAAACAGGCGTAGGCGGCGTCGATGTCGTCGCGGAACACGTCCGTGACCGTGCCGGCGATCCGGATGCGCCGGCAGAGCAGGGCGGGATCCTGGAGGTCGTCTGGCGTGACCGTCGGCGGTTCCGGCAGGTCTTCGTGTCCCCGGACGGCGAGCGCGCGGACGAGGGCGACGACGCCCAGTCGCGGGTCGTGCGACGCGACGCCGTGCGCGGTGACGCGGTCGCCGAGGCGGAGCGGCGTGCCGGCGCTGTTGACGAGGCGGAGGGCGTGTCCGCCCGATTCGAGGACGAAGCTCTCGCTTTCGACGAAGAACGGCATGAGCGCCGTCACGGTGCCGTCGAGCGTGAAGGGGCGCGGCGTCGGGTCGGCGTCTTCCGACAGGGCGCGCACCTCGACGACGGAACGGAGCGGTTCCTCCGCCGCAGGGGAGAGGAACGCCGCCGCGCCGGCGACGAGGAAGAGGAAAATGCTGCGCCTGTTCATCATCAGCCGTAATTATAGCAGACTTCGCGCGCATTGTCTCGCGTACGGCGGCTTTCCGGCTACTATGCGTTCGCCTACCTCGACGCCTGTCCGCAAATCGGCTATACTGTGCCGTACATTCATCGGAGGAGCAGAAATTGAATCGACGAGAGTTCATCATGGCCGCTGCGGCGGCGGCAGGCGCCGCGAAGTTCGGCTTCGCAAAGGGGATGGGGGCGGCGTTTCGCCCGATCACGATCGAGCGGACGAGCTGCGGCTTCGAGCGCGAGCCGATGGTGCGCCCGTTCGGCTTCAAGGGCGGCTACCTCACGGAGGAGTGGATCGTCTCGGCGTACGTGCGCTCGACGTCGGGGAGGCACGGCATCGGCCTCGGCACGCAGAGCCCGCTCTGGTCGGACGCGGCGGTCTTCGCGGCGAACGCCGAGGCGGGCGGGAACGCCATCATGTTCGCGCTGACCCAGCGCGCGCTGAAGCTGGCCGAGGGAAGGACCTTCACGTCGCCCGTCGAGATGAACGACTGGCTCTGGCCGCAGATCTGGGAGTACGGCAAGGCCGTCGCGGCGAACCCGGACCTCCGCGCGACCTACGCCCTCAACGCGCTCGTCGCCGTCGACAACGCCCTCTGGGTGCTGTTCGCGCGGGAGAACGGCCTCGCGTCGTTCGACGAGATGATCCCCGGGGCGTACCGTCCCGCGCTCGCCGCGCGCCACGCGAAGTGCGCGTCGATCCCGCTCTTCTCCTACAACGTGCCCGTCGCCGAGATCCGCGCCGCCGCCGAGGCCGGCTCGTTCTTCATGAAGGTCAAGATCGGCCAGCCGGGCACGCAGGAGGAGATGCTCGCGAGGGACTGCGCGCGCGTCTCGGAGATCCACGCCGTCCTGAAGGACTGCCGCACGCCCTACACGCGGAGCGGGAAGCTGCCGTACTACTTCGACGCGAACGGGCGCTACGGGCGGAAGGAGACGTTCCTCCGCTTCGTCGACCACCTCGACCGGATCGGCGCGCTCGGGCAGGTCGCGCTCGTCGAGGAGCCGTTCGACGAGCTGGCGGAGATCGACGTCCGCGACATCCCGCTGCGGCTCGCGGCGGACGAGTCGGCGCACACGGTCGGGGACGCCCTCCGGCGCATCGAGATGGGCTACCGGGCGATGGCGCTGAAGCCCATCGCGAAGACGCTGTCGATGTCGCTGAAGATCGCGCAGGCGGCGCACGAGCGGGGCGTGCCGTGCTTCTGCGCCGACCTCACGGTGTGCCCGGCGATGGTCGAGTGGAACAAGGCGGTCGCCGCGCGCCTGCCGGCGTTCCCCGGCCTCGGCGACCTGGGGCTCGTCGAGACGAACGGGCACATGAACTTCCGCAACTGGGAGACGATGCGCCGCGACCTCGCCGAGCCGGACGCGCGCTGGACGCGGACGGAGCGCGGCGTGTTCGCCTGCGACGCCGACTGGTGGGCGAAGTCGGGCGGCATCCTCGAGCCGATGCCGAGGTACGAGAAGATGTACGAGAAGGTCTAAAAAGGCAAGGAGACAGGGAAAATGGAAAGAAGAGAGTTCATCAAGTCGGTTCTGGCGGCCGGTTCGGCGCCGCTGCTCTTGAGCGGCTGCCGCAGCTTCTGCGGCAACGCGAAGGTTCACGTGGCGGTCATCGGCTGCGGACGCATCTCGACCGAGTTCGAGGTTCCGGGCGTGCTCGCGCGCACGGACATAGCCCGCATCGTCGCGGTCTGCGACCTTGACCGCGTGCGCGCGCGCCTGACGGCCGACCGGATCGAGCGGGCGTATGCGGACGGCACGAAGGTGCGCGTCTACGCGGACTACAAGGAAGTCTGCGCGCAGGCCGACATCGACGCCGTGATGATCTGCGTGCCGGACTTCTGGCACGCGCTCATCGCGACGACGGCCATCTGCTCGCGGAAGGCCGTCTGGCTGCAGAAGCCGTTCGCCCAGACGATTCGCGAGGGATGCCTGCTCGCCAATCTCGCCGCGCGCTACCGCACCGTCTTCCAGGTCGGCTCGCAGCAGCGCAGCTGGAGCCAGTTCCAGGCGGCCGTCCAGGCCGTCCGCGCAGGCGTCCTCGGCGACATCGCGCGCGTCGAAGTCGGCTTGGGGCGTGACCCGGCCGGTGGGTCGCGCGCGCCGCAGGAGGTGCCGACGACGTTCGACTACCAGACGTGGCTGGGGCCGACGGATCCGTCCGCGCCCTATTGCGAGTCGCGTTGCCATTCGCAGACGGACCAGCGGGCGCGACCGGGCTGGATCGAGCTCATGCCATACGGCTGGGGCATGATCACGAACTGGGGCGCGCATCACCTCGACATCGCCCGCTGGGGGCTCGGCGCGACCGGCCCGGAGTCCGTCTCCGGCACGTGCACGTGGCTCGACGACGCGGGCGACCGCCTGTGGAACGTCCACGACACGTATGACCTCCATTTCTCGTTCAACGGGGGGAAGACGGACGTCCACGCCTCGGACAGGTTCCAGAACGGCATTCGGTTCGTCGGCGAGAAGGGCGACTGGATCTTCTGCACGCGCGGCGCATTCAAGGTGACGCCCACCGATCCCGATCCGGTCGTCAATCCGCATGAGCTGGGGCCGCTGGCGGCTTCGAGCCCGAAAGTCCTGCCGAAGATGCGGAAGATGACGAAGAGCTGCCTTCAGGCGCACGTCGACGACTGGCTGGAGGCCATCGTCGCGGACGATCCGACGCGGACGGCGACGAACGCCCGTGAAGGGCATCTCTCGACGGCCCTCTCGTCGCTCGGCCTGATGTGCATGGAGGTCGGTCGCGGGAAAAGGGACGGCGCGCGCCTCGACTGGGACGGCGCGGCGGAGGTGACCAGGAACGCGGACGCCGACCGGCTGATGGAGCCGTTTGCGAACGGCCCGTTTGACCTGAAGGCCAACCTGGCCGAATTCGGGCTGCGGTATGCGGACGTCATGCGGATCGGAGGCTGACGCGATGGATCGGCGGAACTTCATCGGCGGACTCGCGGCGACGGTGGCGCTCCCGGCGGGGAGGGTGCGCGCGGAGGCCCGGCAAACCGGCGTGGCGCGTCCGCCGACGTACCATGCCTTTTCGCGCGTCTTCCAGTTCCTGAAGGATCCGTACCGGGCGGCGGACTTCCTGAAGGGCTGCGGATACGATGGGGTCGAGTGGACGGTGCGCCCCGGCGGCTTCTGCGAGCCGGAGCGGGCGCAGACGGGGCTTCGGATCCTGCGGGATGCGGCGGACAAGGCGGGGCTTCGGGCCGAGAGCCTCGTCGTCCCGTTTGTCCGTGGCGACGAGCCGGGCGCGGAGCGGATCGCGTCTGCGGCGGCGGAGGCCGGGTTCAGGAGCTTTCGCGGCGGCTACTTCCGCTACGACCGCGCGAAGACGCATCGCGCGAACGGTGAGGCCTTCCGGCGCGGCTTCGACTCGCTTGCGGCGCTGGCGCGGAAGTCGGGGCTGAAGGCCTGCTGCCAGAACCACTCGACGTACAGCAGGGACGTGCCGCTGTTCGGCAGCCTCGTCTGGGACCTCGCGTCCGTCGTGAAGGACTACGACCCGCAGGAGGTCGGCGTCCAGTACGACCCGATGCACGTGCGGGCGGAAGGCGGGCCGTCGTGGGATCACACGCTTGGCGCCGTCGCGCCGTGGATCGACATCGTGTGCCTGAAGGACTTCCACTTCGCGCCGGATCCGGCGAACCCGAAGGACTGGCGGCGCGTCCTCGTGCCGGCGGGCCGTGGCATCATGGACTTCGCGGAGGTGCGGCGGCTCATGGCGCTGGAGGGCGTTGCGCCGCGCTTCACGGTTCATTTCGACTACGAGGTTCCGGCGGACGAGGCGGCCGCCCGCGCCTGCGCCGTCGCCGACCTCGCGCACTACCGCGCGGTCTTCGGCTGAGGGTCATCGTCGGTTGGGTGGGCGATACTATGCGTTCGCCTACCTTGGCCAGACGAAACGGATTTTATATAATGGTGGAAAAGGAACTCTCTATGCACGGACTCAACCACATGCACGGACTCAACCACACGTTCAATCGCACGTCTGGCGCGCTGCTGGCGCTTTCGCTTGCTGCCGCTTCGATGGCTTCGGGCGAGGCGATCACGATCCGGAATCCGACCTTTGACGTTGGCGGCGACTCGGCCGACGCCGCGGCGTGGGCGCTGTCGAACTGCTTTCGCCTGGAGAAGAACGGCGGGCACAACGGCTCCGGCGGGCTCGTCTGGTCGTCGGCCGGGCCGTCCGCGAAGCTGGCGTCCGCCGTGCAGGACGTCACGGGCCTGCGGAAGGGGAACACGGTTCGGCTGTCGGCCCTCGTGAAGACCGAGGGCCTGAAATTCGAGGGGTACGGCGCCCATGTCACCCTTGAGATGTACGACACCGAAGGCAAGTGGATCGCCGCTCTCTATTCCCGTGCGGAAGGGAAGCCGAAGGATGGAGACTGGGCGCTGCGCACGATCTCCGGCGTTCTGCCCTCCAACATCGGCAGGACCCGTCTGGCGATCCACGTGGCCCAAGGCACGGTCGGACATTTTGCCGTTGACAACGTCACCGTCGAACGCGTCGAGGCCAAGCCCGTCTCGTTCGTGGTCTCGTCGGCATATCGCGACACTGCGGTCGGAGGGAAGATTAGCTTCCATGCCGCGCTCGACACGCCGCCGGAGGCCGTCGGGCAGGCGAAGGCCGTCTTCGTCTGGCAAGACGCGCAGGGCGTCCGCCGGCGCACGCCAGCCGACGAGCAGACCGACGACGCGGCGTCCGTCACGCTGGACGTCGGCAAGTTCGCGAAAGGCCCGCAGAAGGTCGGCTGCGGGCTTTATGTCGGCGACCGCCGCATCGGCGCGGCCGCCGTCGATTTCACGCGTGTGGAGGCGATGCCGCGCCGTCGCGTGCAGATCGACGACAGCAAGCGCTGCCTGGTCGACGGCAAGCCGTTCTTCCCGATCGGCCTCTACTGCTATCCTTCGGCAGGGAATCTGGAATCGCTCACCAACACGCCGTTCAACGCCGTGGTGCATTACATCATGCCGGACAGAAAGTTGCTTTCGACCTTTGAGCGGCTTGGTCTCAAGACCTGTTCGGCCTTTGACCGCAAATTGCCGGAAGCGGAGCTTCGCCGGAAAATCATGGAGATACGCGAAAGCCCGGCGCTTCTCGCATGGTACATCGGAGACGAGATCGGCGCCGACAGGCTTCCGGAGCAGAGCAGGCTGTACGGTCTCGCCCGCGAGCTTGATCCTGACCACCCGTGCTACCTTGTGCAGGACCGCCTGTACGACCTGCGCGGCTTCCTGCCCACGACCGACGTCATCGGCCTTGACCCCTATCCCGTGCCGGAGAAGCCGTTGCGCACGGTGACGGACTTCATGCGTGGCGGCAGGGACAAGATGTTTGGCGTCTGCGCGAACTGGAGCGTGCCGCAGACGTTCGACTGGTCCTGGTACGGGCGGCCGAAGGAGAAGAACAGGTTCCCGAACGAGAGGGAATTGCGGTCGATGCTCTGGCAGCACATCGCCGGCGGGGCGAACGGGCTCTTCTCCTTCCGCTACCACGCCGTGACGTCCGACACGTGGCAGGTCGTCCTCAAGACGCACCGCGAGGTCGCCGACCGCACGGGCATCCTGCTCTCGGCCGAGCCGTGCCCTGCCGTCGCCGCATCCGACGAGGCGCTCGCCTGTCGCGCATGGAAGAAGGACGGAGCGTTGTACGTGATCGCCTGCAATGTCCTTGATCGTCCCCTTTCGGCCGACGTGACGATGTCGGACGGCTCGTGGCGGGCTGTGTCGGCGGACTTCGGGCCCCTGCCGAAAGGCGGCGGGCGCGCCTTCGCGTTCGAGCTGCCGGCGCTCGGTGTCTCGTTCGTGCGGCTGGAGCCCGCCGCCCGCGCGGCGGCCGATCCGTTCGTGCACGAGATCGACCTGAAGGCCGTCGGCCTCTCGACCGGCTGCCACGGACGCTTCGAGCGCACGGACGATGGCGTCCGGATCATCCTGCCGCGCTATGACGGACGGAGCGAAAACCAGCGCTGGCCGGCCGTGAACTTCGACTTGCCGGAGGACTGCTCCGCGTTCGACAGGCTGGAGTACGGGATGTTCGCACGCAAGGGAGACTCCTTTTCGATCACCCTCCGCGACCGCTGCGGGCATGGCGACTTCGAGCACAAGTCGGCGGACGCGGAGCAGAAGCAGCTGCCGGTCTATGCGGCGGACTTCACGGTGCGCGGCCAGTTCGACTTCACGAAGATGAAGAACTTCACCGTCTATCGTTCGCATCCCGGCGACGACGCAGAGTTCCTGATGAAGCGGCTCCGGCTTGTCTCCACCGTGCCGGAACGGGCCGCGAGGCTCGCGGAGGCGTTTGAGTCCATCGGGCGCGCGTCCGAGGCCGCCTCGCTGCGCGATTTGCCGGCGCGCGTTCGGCGTGGCGAGCTGACGGCTCGGGAGGCGTGTTCGGAATTGGCGCGGATGCAGGCCGACTTCACGGTTGCACGTCTTGCGGACATCCGTGCGCGCTCGTCCGCCGCGCATCCGGGCGCGGCATTTGCCGTGGCGGAACTGGACGATTTGGAGCGTGTGCGGCCGGAGAATGATCCGCTGACGGCCGCGTTCGACGTTGGCGGCGCGAGGCTTGATCTCGCGCGTCGCGAACGCGAAGGACTGCAGGTGCTCGTCTTCTCCCCGGCCGACCGCGCGCTGACGAACGTCATGATTCGGGCGGGCGTGTTCCGGGACGCGGCGGGCCGGAGCCTGCCCGCCGTCGAGGCCGCGCCGATCGGGCGCGTCACCATAAAATCCACGAAGGGGCCGGCGCATCTCCTTGGCGAGCACTTCGACCCGATCTGCGACTTCACGAACGCGGTCGCCGAGGTCGGCGCGAACCGCATCGAGGCGTTTCACGTGCGCTTCCGCGCCTTGCCCGACACGCCGCCGGGGACGTATCGCGGAGTCGTGACGGTTGCGGCGGACGCGGCGGGACGCGCGGAGGTCCCAGTCACCGTCGTCGTGCATGACGTCACGCTGCCGGTCGCGCCGTCGATCCGCACGGCCACGTCGTGCTACGGCTCCAGTCTGATGGGCGACGCGATTCCGCGCTTCAAGGACTGGATCCTCGACGAATACCGCCTTAACCCGATGAGCATCTACGCGACGGAGCCGCCGTCCGTCGAGGAATGCCGCGAGAAGGTGGCGCGCGGCATGAACAGCATCCCGGTCCTCTACATGCCCAATCCGATCGACAGCCAGTTCGAGTGGCGGGGACGAAAGAAGGGCTTCAAGAAGCCCGCCGACTACTGGAAGGCGCTTTCAGACGAGGAAAGGGCGCACTATCCGCCGGAAGAGGTCGCGGCCGTCCTCGCGAAGCTGCGCGCGGCGATTCCCGCGTTCAAGGCCGCCGGGCTCTTCAAGTACGTCTGCTCCTATTCCTTCGACGAGTACGCGGCCTCCTACGTCCCGGCGATCGGCGAACTGACGCGCGCGGTCAAGGCGGAATTCCCGGATCTCCGCATCGACTCGACCGCCGTGCCGTCCGAAGACCCCCGTACGCTCGGAATGATCGAAGGATGGATTCCCACGACTGACGCCTACGACTTCAAGACCGCGGAGAGGTTCCGCCGCCAGTACGGCAACCAGGTGTGGTACTACACGATCTACATGACGATCGACATGGATTCGCTCGCCTCCGTACGTGCGGAACTGGGAACAAGGGCCTTCGCCCAGCGCGTGGACGGCTGGCTCGTCTGGACCGTCAGCCGCTGGCAAAGCTCCAACGAGAAACCCATCGCATCGGCCGGCGCGACCGGTTGGAATCCGGAGAGCTTCCCGGGCCTGAACGGCGGCGGCAGCTATTTCTGCATGGGGCCGAACGGCCGATTCCTGCCGACCCTGCGCGCGGAGGCCATTCGCGACGGCATTGAAGACCACTGCCTCTTCTCCCTGCTGAAGACGGCGGACAATCCACGCGCCAAGGCTTTTCTCGCGGAGCTCGACCCGACGCGCAGGACGTATGACGCGGCAACGCAGCGGCGACTTCGCCGCCGCGCGTTCGAGATTCTGGATACTGCGGCAAAGTGACAACCTGAAAAGGATATACTGCAATGAAAAAATTGCTCCTTACGCTTACCCTTGCATCTGCCGGCGTCGTTCTGGAGGCGGAACCGGTGAACTACTGGAACGTCACGCGCTTCGGCGACGTCTGGGCGGAGGGCAGCCTCAAGCTCGATGACGGCTCGACGGCCGCGTGGACGAACGGCAACTGGCTGATCGCCGGATCGAGAGACTACCCGTCGGCGATTGGCGATGGCGACTACCGCAACCTCGCCATCGGTTCGGACGTCTCGGCCCATGGCGTCAAGTACAAGTCCGGCGGCGGCAGGTGGGAGGGCGCGGGCGTCCTGTCGATCGGCGCGGGCGGCTACGATGCCTCGTCGTCGTGGGACGAGTCGCACACGTTCAAGATGGCCGGCGTCCGGCTGGAGGCGTCCCAGCGCTGGTACCATCCGTGCGGCGTGGTCGTCGCGTGTCCCGTCTCGGCGGCGGCGGGCACCGTCTGGACGTTGACGTCGGACCAGGGCGGCGGTCAGGGCCGCAACGGCATCCGCTTCACGGGTGCGAGCGACCTGACGGGGGTGACGGCCGTCCTGCAGGACCGCGAGCGCCTCTCGCTGGCGACGGCGGAGGCAACGCTGAAGGCGGACGTGCTGCGGCTGGAGGGGGCGAACGTCAAGCTCTACTACAAGGAGGCGTCCGGCAACACGCTCGACCGCCGGTATGCGAAGGTGCTGGAACTCGCTGATGGTGCGGTTGCGGCCTTTACGGCCGTTGAATCTGCGGACAACATGCAGTCGGACTATCGGACGTGGCTGACGAACACCGTCTACGACCTTGACGCGATTCGCGTCGTCTCCGGCTCGGTCGCGCTCGGCGACGGATACGCCTATGCTGTAAAAGAAGGCGCGACGCTGCCGGTGGACGTTGCCGGAGGCGCGACGCTCACCGTCGCGTCGGCGCCGACGGACGGGCGGCTGTCCGTGACGGGCGCGGGGGCGCTCGTCCTTTCGTCCGACCTGCTGCCGTCCGTCGACCTGACGGCTTTCGGGGGCACGGTGCGCCTGTGGCTGACGGGCAGGGTCGCGTCGCTTGCCGCGACGTTCGGCACGTCCGATCTCGTGCTGGCGGACAGCGTCGTGCGCATCGACGACGTTTCGGGATATGCGGGGACGCTCACGCTGGAGGGCACGACGCGCGTCGCGCTGCCGCGCACGGCGGACTGGCCGGAGGGAATGACGGTTGTCGCGTCCGACGGGTCTGTCGTCTACCTGCCGGCCGGGGAACCCGTTGACGCGACGAGGATCACGGGCGCATACAAGGCCGTGGGCCGTGGATACGCCGCCGAACAGCCGTCCGTCACGGTCGCGAGTAGAGAGGAGCTGGTGGTCTGCGGCGACGGCTTTGCGGCCGGGACGACATTGACCCTCGCGGGCGGCACGCTGACGCTGCCGTTCGACGTGACGCTGGCCGCGTCGGTTCGTGTCGCGGCGAATTCCACCGTTTCCGTCGGTGGCTGCGCGACCGCCACGGCGTCCGGCGACTGGGTGTGGCAGACCGCATCGTCCCTGACCGTATCGAACGAGAACCGGACGGTCGGCTCCCGCGTCTGCAACGGCAGACTGGTCTTTTCCGGCGAGGGTATCGTGGAGAATGGGGCTTACAGGGTCACGTCAATCCTTCATAAAGGCGGAGACATTGTGTTTGCCGGCGAAACGTGCAAATGGCATTTCGCGGCGCCCTGCTGCATCGATCTCGGTATCGGCGGACGCTACATCGGCATCTTGGATGGCGCACAGGTCGTTTTCGAGACGTTGCCCGAATACGGCTGGCAGTACTTGCAGGGCCTGACGCTGGGCGGAAACGCATCTGACCAGGCTTGTCTTGAAGTTGGTTCGGGCAGTCTGCTCGAATTCGGCGAGCATCGTCCGCTGATACTCGGTTCGGGGAACTGGCGTTGTGTTGTCACGATCAAGGTGAGTGGCGGCCTGTTGCGCTTTGTGGGGCCGCAGGGAAGCTTTCAGACCGGTGGACATGAGGCGGTATCCCTGACGGACACAGGGTCGGACCGCTCGCCGAGGGTGAACGTCGCGGTGACGGACGGCGGCGTCATCGAGACGGACCGCGTGCTCGCGGCAAATCCCGTCTCGCATCGGGTGGACGGCGACGGCTTCGTCGCGGGCCTCTTCCTGACATTGGACGGCGGCACGTACAAGGCGGGGACTGGGTTCGGCGTGTCGCCGCAGACGCCGAACGCCAACACGCAGAAGAGCCGCAACGCGCTGTTCTGCGCGGTCGACAGGAACAACGTCGATTACCCGGCGGCCACGCTGGACTACACGGCCGAGATCCTGGTCACGGTCGGTCCTAAGGGCGGCACCTTCGACATCTCGGATGCGCAGGCCGGCGTGACGTCCGTCACGAACGCGATCGTCGGCGCGCCTGTTCCGTCGGCGACGATTGACGGGGGCTTCGTGCCGACGCGCGGGCCGCAGTGGACGCTGGATGGGTGCCTGACTGTCAGGGGACGTGGCGACCAGGAATTCGTCGTCAACGGACTCGATGCGGCGGCGTTGAAGAAACTGCGCGCGGACGGTGTGCTGGTAAAAGTCCTTTCGGACAGCGCGGCGGCGCTGGACGAGCTGACGCTCGGGACGCCGGCCGGCGGACTGGTCGTCGAGACGGCCGCGGCCGAATCGTCGGGGCGTGCCGTCTCGATTGCCGCGCTGACCGTCGCGGACGGCGGCGTCTTTGATGCGTCGCGCTTTGACACGACTCGCACGACCGTGCAGGATCTTTCCTTTGGCTCGGGCGCGACGCTGTACGTGCGCGGCAATCCTGTCGTCAGGCTTCCGGTGACGGGCACGGCGACATTGGCGGCCGACATGGGATTCTTTGTCGCCCCCGGTGCGCCACAGGCCGCGACGGTTCTGTCAGCCGCCGCCGTGACGGCGCCTGCCGTCGGCGTGTCGTGGACGCGTCGCGACGGTTCGCGTCGGCGGATGTTCAAGGTCGGCCCGACGACGCTGGACATGACGGGTGACGGCATCGTGCTGGTCGTGCGCTGAGATCACGGAGGACGTGCCCCTGCGAAGAACAGCATCAAGGGCCAACATCGGGTTCGTGAAAGTTGGTATAATACGCCCATGAAGCCAACTGTTAGTGATGCGGAGGTCTTGGGGGCAAAGACCCTTTACCACGGCTCGAAGTCCGGGCTCGTAGGCCCGATTCGTCCGGCAAGCCGTGATTGCTGTGATTTCGGTTCGGGGTTCTACATGGGGGACAGTCCGCTGCAGCCGCAGACGCTGATCTGCCGAATGGAGCGGCCTTGGTTCTATACGCTTGCGTTTGACATGAACGGGCTTGCCGTCTCGGCGTTTTCGAGCGTCAGGGAGTGGGCCTTGTTCATCGCGTACAATCGCGGAGCGATGGCCGGTTACGCAGGAACGCCGCTGGAGGCTCGCATGAAGGCGATTGTCGCGGGGAAGGACGTCTTGTTCGGACGGATTGCCAATGATCGCGTGTTTTATGCCGCGCAGCGCTTCTTTGAAGGTGACATCACGCTTGAAGCGCTTGCCGATGTGCTCAAGGCGTTGAACTACGGGAACCAGTATGTGGCCCTTACGGATCGCGCCTGTTCACGTGTCGACATCCGTTCGGCCCGCGTCCTGTCCGCTGCGGAATGCGACAGCCTGCGCCAGAAGAGCGAACGGCAGCGTGCCCATGCCGAGAATCAGACGAACGAGATCCTCAGGGCGCATCGCCACCAGGACGGAACGTTCTTTGACGAGATCTGCGAGCGGCTGGCGGCAGGGGAGGAAAAACTGTGAAGCTGGGCTCTCTTCAGCTGCTCCTTTGCGAACTGCAGGCGAAGCTCTTCGAGAGCCTCGTCCGCCGTCAGGTCGATGCCAAGGCGTTCATCCGCGCTTTCATGAATTCAAGGGCCGCCGAGGGACTGGATGCCGATTACGATCGGATGCAGTGGGTGGGGGTGGAGTACATCTTCCAGGATGTCATGGAAGAGTTTTCCCTGAAGTCCGACCCGAAATGTCCGCGCTATAACACGGAGGCGCTGTTTTACGCGGGGTGGATCTATCGCTACTGGCACTACAAGACGGGCGAATCCTCGCGGGAGATCTATCGTCAGGCGGATGAGAACAAGATTCTCCAGTCCTATGGGCTTCACATCGAGTCGAACGACCTGGCCGTCGAAGACTTGAAGGCGGCAAGTTCGCCTGCGGAAAGTTCTCATCTGCCGAATATGCCATAATGCACGACATGAACGACTTTAACAGAAATCTTCTCTTCGCCGCCTTGGCGGTTGGGCTGCTGGGGCGACTCGGCGCGGACACGCTGACTGTGCCTCTGCTTGAAAATGAGCATTGGTGGGGCGGGCACACCTTCATGGGGCGCGACATGCCCTATTCGGGCGAGAAGCCGTTCTCGGACACGCTGATCGGCAACAACGCGCAGAACCAGACGGAAGGGCTGCTCCTGTCGTCCAAGGGCCGCTGGGTCTGGAACGAGGAGCCGTTCGCGTTCGCGTTCTCGAACGGCGTGCTGCGGGCGACGGACACCGGGCGTGGGCTCTTCCAGACGGGCGAGGCGGCGGAGCGGACGCTGCGGGGGGCGTTTCGCGCGGCTTCGGCGCGCTTCTTCCCGCCGTCCGGCCAGATGCCCGACCCGCTCTTTTTCACGGCGCCGCAGTGGAACACGTGGGTGGAGCTGACCTATGACCAGAACCAGGCGGACATCCTCGCCTACGCGCGGGCGGTCGTCGCCAACGGCTTCAGCCCCGGCGTGCTCATGGTCGACGACACGTGGCAGCACGGCTATGGGGTCTGGGAATTCAACAGGGCGCGCTTCCCCGACGCCAGGGCGATGTGCGACGAGCTCCATGCGCTCGGCTTCAAGGTGATGCTGTGGGTCTGCCCGTATGTCGGGCTCGACACGTGGGAGCTGCGCGAGGAGCTGCTGAAGACGGAGCCGAAGGGCGTCCTCATGGACGCGTCCGGCACGGTCCCCGCCGTGTTCCGGTGGTGGAACGGCTGGTCGGCGTGCGTCGACTTCTCGAGCGCGACGGGGCGGGGCTGGTTCAAGGCGAAGCTTGACCGCCTTCAGGAGGCCTACGGCATTGACGGCTTCAAGTTCGACGCGGGCGACATGGCGGCCTACGGCATGGTGGATTTCAGGGCGGCGACGCCCGAGGGCGCGACGGCGCACGGGCAGTCAAGGCTCTACGGGGGAATCGGCCTCGCCTATCCGCTGAACGAGTACCGCACGGTCTGGCAGCTCGCCGGGCAGCCGCTCGCCCAGCGGCTTCAGGACAAGGGCAACGACTGGGAGTCCCTGCGGCAGTGCGTGACGGACATTCTGGCGTGCGGCGTCATGGGCTATTCGTTCTGCTGCCCTGACATGGTCGGCGGCGGCGTGTGGACGCTCTATCGCGGCAAGAGCCTCGCCAAGGCGGACTTCCGCGCCGTCGTGCGCTCAGCCCAGATGCAGGCGCTGATGCCGATGATGCAGTTCTCGCTCGCGCCGTGGCGCGTGCTGTCCGCGCCGAAGGATCGGCCGCTTCTCGAGGCGATCCGCAAGGCGGTCGCCGTCCGCGCGCGCTTCACGCCGCGCATCCTCGACCTGGCCCGGAAGTCGGCGAAGACGGGCGAGCCGATCGCCGCGCACATGGCGTACGCCTTCTCGGGACAGGGCTACGAGAAGGTCAACGACCAGTGGGCCCTGGGCGAGGACGTGATCGTCGCGCCCGTTCTCTCGGCGGACAGCGCCCGCGCAGTCCTCCTGCCGGAGGGAGCCTGGCGCGACGACCTCGGCGCGACGCACAGGGGCCCGACGCGCCTTGAGCTGAAGGCCGTGCCGCTGGATCGTCTGCCGTTCTACGAGCGCGTGCGCGACAGTGCCGAGGGACAGGCCCCATTGGTGGAGTAAGCGTGGCGGGGTTCCGCGCGTGAACCTGATCCGGGCAGATATGCTATAATGTGCGGCATGAACTTCCTTCCTGCTGATTACGTCATTCTTGGCGTCGCGGCTGTCGCTGCGGTCTTCGGACTGATTGGCGGGTTTTCCGGCGCGCTCGCGTTCCTCGCGGGGACGGTCGGCGCGGCGGTCGCCGGGCGGCTCGCCTGGTACGCCTCGCTGGACTGGTTTGACGCGTCCTGGGCGCGCGCCCTCGCGTCGCTCGCGCTTGCGCTCGTCGCGTTCGGCCTCGCGCGCAAGATCGTCCGGCTGGTCGTCCACAATATCCTCGCGCAGCCGGGGGACGCGATTTTCGGGTTCTTCGTCGCCGCCGCGAGCGGATTCGCCCTCGCGCTGACGGCGGCCTACCTGCTCGTCCTCTCGAACCTCTGGCCGGTCGAGTCCACCTTGCTCGACTGGGCGCTGGCGCTCGTGGGGGCCGTATGACGGACGGGGCGGAGCTGCTGGACGAGGCCCGGAAATTCGAGAAGAATCTTCTGAACTTTTTCTGCCGCCAGGGCGTTTCTCCCTTTGAAGGCGAGGATCTCGTCCAGGAGACGTATCTGCGGCTGTGGAACTACCGCCGCGAATACAAGCCGACGGCGAAGCTCTCGACCTTCCTCTTCGTGCTCGCGCGGCAAGTCCGCATCGACGCCCTGCGGCGTCAGACGCGCCGCGAGAACCGCGAGGAGAGCTGGGGGAAGGAGCAGCCGACGCCGGCGACGCCGCGCGCGCCGGGGGCGCGCGAAGACGTCCGTTGGGCGCTCGCGCAGCTGACCGACCCCTTGCGGGAGGTGGTGGAACTCGGAGTCTTTCAGGAACTCCCCTACGTCGAGATCGGCGAGATCCTGGGGATTCCGGTCGGAACCGTGAAGTCGCGGATGTCGAACGCGCTGAAGAAACTGAAGGAGATATTCGATGACAAGAGATCTTGAAGAGACGCTGGCTGAACTGGGGCCCGACTACCGTGCGGTAGTCGAGCGGCTGAAGGCCGCGCCCTGTCCGTGGGCGGGCGTCGCGGAACGTGCGCCGCGCGGCGCGTGCGGTCGTCGCGTCGGGCGCGGGTTCACGTGGTCGGCCGGGTACTTGGCCGCCGCGTCGCTGCTGGCCGTCGTTGGGCTGTGCGCCGTCTTCGGCGTCTCTCGCGCGCGGAACGCGCAGCCGACGGCGTGCGCGCGGGTCTACACGGTGCGCGCGACGACGGCCGAGAACGAGTACCGCCTTGCGCTGATTCGCGACGATGCGGCGGTGCAGGAGATGATCCGCACGCAGAACCCCGACGGCAGCTGGAAGAACGATTTCCTCACGAAGCGGAACGCCGAGGCGCTGAAGGACTGCCGCAGCCCGGAGGCGCAGGTCGCCTACAAGAAGGCCCTCCGCAATCTCCGCGCGCGTGGCCTTCTCTGACCGTTTGCGGTCAGTCGGCAGAGCTTTTCAACGCAAAGGCCGCAAAGGCTTTCACGCAAAGATCGCCAAGACCTTTGCGCTCTTCGCGCCTCTCCGCTTTGCGTTCTTTGCGTGAAACCTAAAAAAAGCAGTTGAGAAACGGATATCTCACACGGAGGCACGGAGACACGGAGAAATGAACGGATTTCAAGTCGATTTGAGCAACCAGCTCATCCCGTCTGCGGGTCTGTCTATTCACCCAACGGGTGAAAGCGCGTGCTGCGCCACGAAGGGTGATATCTTGAAGAAACTCCGTGTCTCCGTGCCTCCGTGTGCGATTATAAAGATTCGGGTGATTTTCAACTGCGATTTTTAGGTTAAAAATGTCTGTGCACTTCACAAGGGGCAGGCCGTTTCTTTGACAGGGGTCATCCTGTCTAAATTTTCTCCTGAAGTTTTCGATTCCAGAAGTCTTTCTCACGCAGAGGTTGCAGAGGCTTTTCAGGTAGACGCACATGGTGGCAGATTGGCGACTGTCGCACGGTCGTCACCACGAACGCCTGAAAGTATGATATACTCCGCGCGTTTTTTCACGGGAGGGCGGTTTGCCTCGCAGAGACCTTTACGCAAAGACGATCAGAAAAGCCAGCATGAAAGACAAGCGCAGGTTGTTCTTGTGGGTCGCGGTGTGCGCGCTGTGTGGCGGCGGGAGCCGGACGATTGATGCGCGACTGGAAAAAGCCGACTCGCCGCAGGCCATCGCACAGGCCGTTGCCGACTACTACGTGCACGATGCGGAGGACGAAAGCTGCGCCGTGGCGATCGTCTCGCCGACGGGGACCGTCTTTGCACAGGCCGGGGCGGCGACGGAACATTCGCTTTTCCGCATCGCGTCCCTCTCGAAGTTCTTCCTTCATCCCGTCCTGCTGAAGCTTCATGCGCAGGGGCGGCTGAACCTCGACCAGCCTGTCACGTCCTGCTCGAAGCTCGACCTGCCGCCGGAATACGGACGCATCACGCTGCGCGACCTGCTGCTGAACCGCAGCGGCCTGCCGCGCGAGTTCATCGTGCGCTGGGAGCCGCTCGACACGTGGACGGCCTTTTCCTGCGGCTTCTTCGGCCAGACGGACCGCCTGACGCGCGCGTGTGCGGGGCACCTTCCCTGGCTGACGCGGCGTGGCCACGACGTGCCCGACCATCGGCTGGGCGGCGCCCTACGGGCGACAGGCGGCCTTTTCTCGTCCGCCGCAGACTGCGCGACGCTCTTCTCGTCCTACTGGCCGGTCGTCGACGAGCAGCTGAGGGAGCGCGACATCAACGCCTACGCGGACGAGGCCGTCTTCGGGCTCTTGCGCGTGAAGGTTCTCTCGGACGGCTCGCGCGTCCTGTATCGCGCCGGCATGATCTACGGCGGCGCGTCGTTCGTGGGCTTTGACCTGCAAACGCGGACAGTCGTCGTGATCTTGCGCAACGTCACCAGCTGGCCCTCTTTCTTGACGATCCAATCGTGCCAGGTTTTTTCGAAGATGTCGCGGCTTTGGCCGCGAGGTGGCGCGGACGCGCCACCGGCAAAACCCGCTCGATTTTGGCAAGCCTCGCGACCGGGCGCGGCGGGCAGGGTCTTGCCTGTCGCGGCGTCTGCCGCGACAACCTGCCAATAGGCGTTGCGCAGGGCCTTGGCGAGTTGGCTGACGAGTACCCCCAGCGCGACGCGGTCGGGTATCGCGCGAATCTTGACGAGAAGATGAAGGTGGTCGGGCATGATCACGAAGGGCGAAATCTCTTCGCAGCAGCGCCATTTCGCGTGAAAGCCCCTGATGACCGCCGCGAACGCGCGGGTGATCTCGTTTTCGACCAGCCCGTTGGGGCCGATTTCGGAAAACGCCGCCAGCCCCTTGAGGCGCTTCAAGGTGGCCATGTAGAAATACGGCGACTTGTAGTCGAAGCCTTTGAGCCGGCCCATTCCGCCTCTCCTTTCGCGGTTTCCAACCAAACAACACGTGTAGTTTACGATAAAACCGTTGCGAGTGCAACGCGCCTGTCGAAGGCGAGGCCGTTGGCGGCTGGGACACGGCGCTCGGCCGCGCCCTGTGCGGACTGAAAGTTTTACGTTTGCATGACACTTCGTCGGCGAAAAAAGACTATACTATGCGGCACATCAAGGGCCCAAAGCTGGCAGCGGCGCTTCTCGCGGTGGCAGACGGCTGTTGCGCGTCCGGTTCCTGGAGGTGCACCTGCTTCCCCTGCTCTTGCCTGACGTGCTGCTGTCTCTACGGCGCGGCATCGGGGGCCGTCCTGCTGACGGCCCTCGGTGTCATTCGCTTCCTGCGCCATCCGAAGGTCGTCGTCGTGGGCCCGGACAGCCGCGCGCGGGCGGACGGCTCGGAAGAGCGGCTTCTGCCGCGCGAACTGAAGATCTTGGGGCTGCTCGCGGCGGATGCGGGCGCGGTCGTCACGCGCGACACGCTGATGAACGAGGCGTGGGGGCTTGACTACTACGGCACGACGCGCACGGTGGACCAGACCATCGCCAACCTGCGCAAGAAGCTCGGCCCCGGCCTCGACATCCAGAGCGTCCGCGGCGAAGGCTATCGGATCGCGTAGCCCCACGGCCTCGCCCTTGCGCCTCCCGCAACGTGCCCACTATTCCTCGCGCGCCGATTATGATATAATTTGCGCCGTTTTTGAATTTCTCCAAGAAGGAAGATAAAGATGGCCGAGACGGAAGCGATTGTGACACAGTTGGGCGAATGCGCCGAGAAAAAGGATTTCGAGGGCGCGTTCAGGCTCGTGCGGGAGAACCAGGCGGAGCTTGCGAAGAAGGTGCAGCCGGCCGGCGTCAAGGACGCCCTGAAGAAGACGACGAATGATCGTCTTCTTCTTTCTTTTCTCGACGGCGTCGAGTTCGGGGCGCGTCCGCTCGCCGAGTCGCTTGTGCGGCTGGAGAAGCTCGTCGCGTTCAACGCGAACATCCCCGGCGCGGCGGGCGTCAAGGTGCTGAACGAGACGTGGGGGCTCGGCACGGTCAAGAAGATCGACTACTTCTACAAGCGCATCACGGTCGACTTCAAGACGAAGAAGGGCCACCAGTTCACGTATGCGGCGGCCTGCGACATGCTGGCGGTCGCGCCGAAGGACCACATCCTCGTCCTGCGCGAGACGGCGCCGGCCGACTTCGAGACGCTCCTGAAGGAGAAGCCCGGCGAACTCGTCAAGGCGGTCATCCGCTCGAACGGCTCGTCGATGACGCTCGTCCGGCTGGAGGACTTCTGCGTGCAGAACGGCTTCGTGAAGGCGGTGAACTGGAAGAAGTTCTGGGATGCCGCGCGCGGCCAGCTCAAGGCCGACAAGTGCGTCGCCATCCCCGCGAAGAAGACCGAGCCCATCCAGCTCCGCGCGGCGGCGGAGGAGTACGGCGACAGCTGGCTGACGGGCTTCGCGCACGAGACGGATCCGAAGCAGATTCTCGCGGCGGTGTCCGAATACGTCGCGCAGGGCAAGTTCAAGGTCGCCGACGAGGCGACGAAGGCGAAGATCGGCGAGCGTCTCGCGTTCGCCGCGACGGCCGCGCGCAAGGTCGACGACGCGCTCTACGCGCGTCTCGCGTGCAAGATCGTGTCCTGCGGCTTCGCGAATCCGCCGGCGGAGGAGATGCGCGCCTACCTCTGGGAGCGCAAGCGGTTCGTCAAGGCGGCGGCCGCGCTCCCGGCGCGCGAGGTCGGCGCCATGATCAAGTTCCTCGGCTGTGACGACGCGGCGCGGGCGAAACTCTACGCGGCGATTCCCGATCTCTGCTACGCGGCGGTCGGCGAGATCGTCGAACTGTTCGGAAAGGACGAGCCGTGCCGCCAGGCGATCGGCGACTACATGAAGCAGCCGAAGGCCCCGGCGACGCTGACGACGCTCCTCGTCGGCAAGTACGAGCAGTTCAAGGACTGGGCCGAACTGCCGCCGCTCATCACGCTCCTCACGCACGCGATCGCCCTCGGCGAAGGGCGGCAAAGCGGCGAGACGCTGCGGATGCAGAACATCGTGCGCCGCCTCTTCGCGTCCGCCGACTGGCTCAAGAAGGTCTTTGGCGAGTGGCTCCAGAACCCGGCCGACCAGGCGCTCTTCTTCGAGCGCTTCCAGGCCTCGATCTCGTGGGATCCCTCGACGCACCACACGACGGTCGTGCGCATGACGAAGATCGTGCCTGCGCTGGAAGAGCACCTCGTCAAGGTCGAGAAGAAGAAGGAGTACGCGCGCATCACCTCCTTCCGCAGCTTCGGGCTCAAGAAGGCCGAGTACCTCAAGCTCATCAACGAGGACATGCCGGCGAACGTCAAGCGCATCGAGTTCGCGAAGAGCTACGGCGACCTTTCCGAGAACGCCGAGTACCAGTACGCGAAGGACGAGCAGCGCGCGCTCATGCAGAAGCAGACGCTCATGCAGGCCGACCTGGAGGCCGTCAGGCCCGGCGACTTCGCCGACGCGACGACCGACGAGGTGATGCCGGGCGTGACCGTCGTCTGCACGACGAAGGGCGGCGAGAAGACGTGGACGATCCTCGGCGAGTGGGACAACGACCTCGAAAAGGGCATCCTCTCCTCGAAGACGCGCGTCGCGCAGAACCTCATGGGCAAGAAGGTCGGCGACGACTTCGAGCTGCCTGACGAGGACGGCAACCTCACCTTTGCGACCGTGAAGGAGATCAAGCCGCTGACGGACGAGATCCGTGCGTGGATGAAGCTCCCGGACGGCATCCAGATCTGAATCCCCGCGAAAGGAGAAAGTCAATGAACGAGACTTCCGAGAAGAACGAGATCAAGCGCGTGCCGCCGCGCATCATCCGCCGTCCGTCGGCGGCGGTCAAGGCGGCGGCCGTCCTGGAGGAGTACACGCCGATCGACACGGCGAAGGCCGTCGCGTTCGGCGCGTCCATCGCCGAGGAGATGAAGCGTTCCGCCGCGAAGGCCGAGCAGGAGCAGGTTGACGACGGCATCCGCCTCTCGCGCCGGCCGACGTCGCGGTCGCGCGGCGAGGAGACGGAGAAGTTCCCCGAGGCCGACCTGAAGGACTTCCGCAAGCGCCTCCTCGACGCGCGCGCGAAGGCGATGGCGGGCGTGGACGCGATGAAGGCGACGGGCTTCAACGAGTCCGAGGACCACGAGGCCGACGGCGGCGACGGCACGGCACAGACGCTGCGTCTTCAGGCGCTCGGCCAGATGGGCAACATCAACCGCACGATCCAGCAGATCGACGAGGCCCTGCACCGCATCGACGACGGCACGTACGGCGTCTGCACGGTCTGCGGCCAGCTCATCCGCAAGCCGCGCCTCCTGAACCAGCCGTTCGTCCTCACCTGCATGGAGTGCCAGAGCGAAATGGAGCGCGGCGCGAAGTGAAGCGCGCGCTGATCGCGCTTGTCGTCGCCGCGCACCTCGTGCTCGTCGACGCGGTCGTCAAGGAACTCGCCGTGGGCTTCCTCAAGGGGTCTGCGGCGGTTTCCGTCATTCCGGGCCTCTTCAACCTCGCCTACGTCGAGAACCGGGGGTGCGCCTGGGGACTGCTGCAGGGGCACGTGTGGCCGCTCGCCGCCTTCGGCGTCGTCGCGCTCGTCTTTCTCGTCTGGAAGCGGCGGAGCGTCTTCGGGGTGCCCGGCTCGCGGCTGGGGGCGATTGCCGAGCCGCTGCTCTACGCGGGCGTCGTCGGCAACCTCATCGACCGCGTCTTTCGCGGCTACGTGATCGACATGTTCGACTTCCACTGGCAGGCGCGCCACTTCCCGTGCTTCAACGTGGCGGATACGTTCATCTGCGTGTCCGTCGGGCTTCTGCTGCTCGCCTCGCTGCTTGCGCCGCCCGCGAAGCGCGCAGAGATGGTATAATGTCCGCATGAAGAGAATTGGCATCATCGGCGCGGGGCGCTTCGGCATGTCGCTCGCGGAATCGCTCTCGAACGCGGGCGCGGAAGTGATCCTCATCGACCGGAACCGTCCCGCGATGCAGCTGGCGAACGAGTTCGCGACGGCCCTGCAGGGCGACGCGACCCAGCCGCGCGTCCTGGAGGAGGCGGGCTTCGGCGAGTGCGACGTCGTCGTCGTCGCGATCGGCTCGAACATGGAGGCGTCGATGATGGCGACGGCGAACTGCAAGGAGCTCGGCGTGCCGAACGTCGTCGCGAAGGCGACGAGCGAGCTGCACGGCAAGATCCTGCGCCGCATCGGCGCGGACTCGGTCGTCTACCCCGACCGCGACTCGGCGCACCGCCTCGCGCGCGCCATCGCGAACCACGACGTCATCGACTTCCTGGAGGTCTCCGAGGGCTACTCGATCGCGGAGATCGACGTGCCCGACGGTGTGCGCGGCCGGACGCTCGCCGAGGCGGACCTCCGCCGCAAGACGGGCGTGACGGTGCTCTGCATCCGCCGCGCGGATCCCGACCCGAAGAAGGCGCGCAAGGTCATCTTCCCGCAGGCGAGCGACGTGATCGAGTCCGGCGACCGCCTCATCGTCTTCGGCGAGACGAAGAAGCTCGACGAGCTGTCCTGACGATGAGCCGGCTGGTCATTCGCGGACGCAAGACGATTTCCGGGACGCATCGCGTCTCCGGCAACAAGAACGCGGCGCTGCCGATGGTCGCGGCGGCACTCCTGACGCCCGAACCCGTCACGATCCGCAACCTGCCCGACATCGATGACGTGGCGCGGATGCTCGACGTGGCGCGGAGCTTCGGCGCGCAGGTCGTGCGCGACAAGGCGGCGGGCGCGGTCACGGTCACGGCGGCGAAGCTGCGGTCGGCGCGGATCTCGCCCGTGCTCGCGGCGAAGATCCGCACGAGCTTCCTCTTCGCGGGGCCTCTCCTCGCGCGGCTCGGCCGCGCCTCGCTGCCGCCGCCCGGCGGCGACGCGATCGGCCACCGCCGCCTCGACACGCATTTCGCCGGCTTCAAGGCGCTCGGCGCCAAGGCGTCCGTCGGCAAGAAGTCGCTTGCGCTGAAGGGCGCGCTGAAGGGCGCGCGCATCCTCCTCGACGAGGCGTCCGTGACGGCGACGGAGAACATCCTGATGGCGTCCGTCCTCGCGCCGGGGCGGACGGTGATCGACAACGCGGCGTGCGAGCCGCACATCGTCGATCTCGCGAACATGCTGAACGCGATGGGCGCACACGTCGCGGGCGCGGGCACGAACCGGCTCGTCGTCGAGGGCGTCGCGGCCCTGCACGGGTGCACGGCGACGGTCGGCTGCGACTACATCGAGGCCGGCAGCTACCTCGTCGCGGCGGCCGTGACGGGCGGCGAACTGACGCTGACGGGCGTCGACCCCGCGCCGTTCGAGGTGCTGGCCGGGCCGTTCGCGCGCTTCGGCGTGACGTGGACGATCGACGCGGCGGCGGGGACGCTCCGCTACGTGCCGCGCAAGCGGCTGCGGATGAAGTACGACCTCGGCGACGCGATCCCGTCGCTCGCGGACGGCACGTGGCCGGCGTTTCCGTCCGACCTCCTGTCGATCCTGATCGTCCTCGCCACGCAGGCGCGCGGCACGTGCCTCTTCTTCGAGAAGATGTTCGAGTCGCGGCTCTACTTCGTCGACCACCTGCGGCAGATGGGCGCGAAGATCGTGCCGTGCGACCCGCACCGCGTCGTCGTCACGGGACCGTCGGCGCTCGTGGGCGGCACGGTCACGTCGCCGGACATCCGGGCGGGCATCGCGCTCGTCATCGCCGCGCTCTGCGCGAAGGGCGAGACGACGATCCTGAACGCCGAGTCGATCGACCGGGGCTACGTCGCGGTCGAGAAGGCCCTCGGCGCGCTCGGCGCGGACATCGAAAGGAAAGGATAGGGTGGATGAAGATCGTTCGGGCAGATGAGGCGGGGCTGGCGGCGGCGACGGACGCGCTGTGCGCGGGCGGTGTGGCGGTGATCCCGACGGATACCGTCTACGGGCTCGCGGCGCACCCGGATTTCCCCGACGCCGTCGCGCGGCTCTACACGATCAAGGCGCGCGACGCGCGGAAGCCGATTGCGCTCCTCGCGAGCGATGCGGACGGCGCGGCGAAGTTCGTCGGCGCCGAAGCCGCGTCCGTCGGGCGGAAGCGCTGGCCGGGCGCGCTCACGGTCGTCGCGCAGGGCGAGGGCGTGCGCGTCCCCGACCACGACTGGACGCGGCGGCTGATTGCGCGGTGCGGCGGCGCGCTGCGCGTGACGAGCGCGAACCTCTCCGGGCGGCGCGCGGCGACGGACGCCGAGGACGCGCTGAAGGACATTGGGCTTTCGGCCGATCTCGTCGTCGATGACAGGGTGTCGCCGGGCGGCACGGCCTCGACCGTCGTCAAGGTCGAAGGCGGGCGGCTCACGATTCTGCGCGACGGCCCGGTGAAGTTCCTAACGCTCGCGAGCGGATCGCCGCGCCGGGCGAAGATCCTCCAGTCGCTCGGCGTCGACTTCGCCGTCGTGAAGAGCGACGCGCCGGAAGTGAGCTATCCGCACGATCCCGAACGGACGGTGCGCGAGAATGCGCGCGCGAAAGGGCGGGCGGTGTCCGCCGCGCACGTCCTGAGCGCGGACACGATCGTTTGGTTCGCCGGCAAGATCTACGGGAAACCGCGCGACCTCGACGAGGCGAAGGCCTTCTTGCGCGAACTCAGCGGGCAGACTCACACGGTCTTCACGGGCGTCGCGTACGACGGCGACGTGCGGGTCGTCCGCTCGGACGTCACGTTCCGGCCGCTGTCGGACGCGCTGATCGATGCCTACGTGGCGCGCGTGAAGCCGACGGACCGGGCGGGGGCCTACGACATCGACGAGTCGGGCGACCTGATCGTCGCCTCGTACGCGGGCAGCTACGAGAACATCATGGGACTGCCCGTGGAGCCGCTGAAAGAATGGAAAATCGCCTGAGGCCCCCTCCGTGTGAGCCCATTGATGTTCAAGGAGGCGGACGGAGATGCGGAATGCGGTGTGGCTGTACGTGCGGCACGGGCTGTCCCTCGCGGCGGATCTCGTCGCGGCGCGGTTTGTGCTGGCGGCGTTGGGGGCGGAGGGCTTCGGAACCTATGCCGCCGTCGCGGCGGTCGCGCTCCTCGGCACGTTCTTCTGCGGGGCGCTCGGCGAGACGTTCCGCAAGTACCTGAGCGAGACGGACGGACGCGGCGGCGCGCGGGCGGCGGCGCACGTCTTTTCGGACGCCTTGGGGCTCACGGCCGCGTTCGCCGGAATCGGACTGCTCCTCGCGGGTCTGTTCGGGGGCGTTTGGGTCGGCTCGGCGATCGCGGTTCATCCGCAGGCGGGCGCGGCCTTCGCGTGGGCCGCCCTCGCCGCCGGCCTGACCGTGCTGTGCGTGCCGTTCGAGTCGCAGGTCGTCGCGTCCGAGCGGACGGGCGTCTTTGCGTGGCTGGGCCTGTGCGAGGCGGCGGTCGCCTTCGGCGCCATCGGTGCCGTGCGGGCGTTGCCGGACTGCCCCGGCGTGGTCGTCTACGCGGCGGCGCGGACGTGCGGACAGCTTCTCGTGCTGATCGTTCTCGCCGTCCGCTGTCGGCGCAACCTGCGTGCGGTGGTGCGTCCGCGCGTGGCGGGCATCCGGCGGATGCTGAAGTTCTTCGTCGGCTGTTCGGTGCGGGCGCTCTCGACGGAACTCAAGTACCGGGGCACGGAGACCGCGCTGAATGCCGGGGCGGGGGCGCTCGCCAATGCGGCGTGGCGCATGGCGATGCAGGTCGGCGGCCTCTTCGCGATGGTCATCGGCGATCTCCAGACGGCCATCACGCCGCGCCTGATGAAACTGCATGCGCAAGGCGAGGTCTGCGGCCTGAGACGGCTGCTCGTGCGGGCGGAGGCCGTGACGCTGCTCGTCTTCCTTGCGCTGGCGGCGCCGGTGGGGATTTGCGCGCCGACGCTCGTGTCGTTCTGGCTTGGGCCGGACGCGCCGCCGGCGACCGTCGCGTTCATCCGCGTCTTCGTCGTCCATTTCCTCTTCGACGCCCTGAGCGCGCCGCTTCATGTCGTCCTCACGACGGAGCGGGATTCGACGCGCTACCAGCTCGCCGTCTCCGTCATCATGGGCAACGGCTTTCTCCTTGCCGTCCTGGCGCTGGCGCTGGGTCTGCCGCTGTGGTGCGTCCCGGCCGGTGTCGCGCTCTCCAACGCGCTGGCCTTCGGCTTTCGCCTGTATCTGGTTCTTCGGGCTTTCGCCGCCTTCCGGGCGGGCGACTTGGGCTAAAGGCCTCCGTGTCTCCGCCACTCCGTCATCTCCGTGTTCAGCGAAAGCAATCTTGTTGCGGCCGAGGGGCCGATTTTCCGGCGGATTGCCCGGCGCGCTTGACGGGACGGACGAAAAAGAGTAAACTACACCCATTCTTTGCACAAAAGCATAGGTTAACACATGAAAAAACTCATCCTCTCCGCGCTTTTCGCGACTGGCCTGGTGGCTGGGATCGAAGCGGCGCCCACCGACACCGTCACGCAGGCCGACCTGCAGGCGATCATCCAGCGGCTCAACAAGCTCGAAGCCGAGAACAAGGCCCAGGCGGCGAAGATCGCCGAGCTTGAAGGCAAGAACAAGGAGCTGGTCGCCCAGCAGACCGCAACCGAGCAGAAGGTCGCGACGGTGACGGTTGCGAAGACCGAGGGTGAGGCGGCCAAGGCCGACAAGACGACCGAGGTTTCCGAGTCGGGCAAGATCTTCACGACCGAGAACGGCAAGAAGTACTACCTCGCGGACGCGACGGCCAACATTTTCGAGCCGCTGTCCGAATCGGGTCTCCAGATTACGCCGTATGGCTACCTCGTGTTTGAGGGCGTCTACGCCGACCACGGTCTTGAGCCTGACTGGACGACGGACTTTGTCCGCTCGAAGCGAGATCGCGCGTATAAGAACCACAATTCGACGCTCTCGGTGCAGGATTCGATTCTCGGCATTCAGTTCATGACGCCGGAGTCGTTCCATGGCTGGAAGTTCTCGGGCAAAGCTGAGTTTGACCTCGCGGGCACAGACGAAGGCTGGGCGGATGATTATGACCTTCACTGGCGTCACCTCTACGTGAATGCCGAGCACGAGAGCGGTTGGTCGATTCTCTTTGGTCAGACCTGGCATCTCTGGAAGATGGTCACGCCGTCCGAGATTGACGGTGCGTGGATGGAGAACGCCGGTCATCCGTACCGCCGCAGCCCGCAGCTTCGCATCACGAAGAAGTGGGACTGGGAGGACAGCTCGCTCGAATGGCGCGTTGGCTTCGTCAAGAATGGCCCGAATGCCTCGACGGATCGTGATAATGACGGCATGCTCGACTCCTCGGCTTCGGCGTGGGGCTGGTTCGAGACGGCGTTCCTCTATGACCACGAGGCTGCATGGGACAAGGGCCGTCGCTGGCTCATCGGCCTTGGCGGCATGTATGGCCGCGACGCGAGCCGCCGCCAGACGGCCATCGGCGAATGGGATGGCGAGAGCGACAGCTACAACTCGCAGATGGCTATGATTGCGGCCTCGATTCCGTTCCTGGAGAAGTTCACGCTCACGGGTCAGGTCTACGGCGGCGAGAACCTCGGTCGTATTCAGGCCGGCTGCGGCCAGAGCGTCGCTTTCACGCCGAATGTGCTTAACGAGCGTGGCGAGGAGGTCACGTCGATTGGCGGCTTCGTCGATCTCGCCTATGAACTCAACGACACGTGGTCGTTTGCGCTTGGCTATGGCTTCGACAACCCGACTGTTGACGATGGCATGGGCGTGCAGGGTGGTGGAATTCCAAACACCAACTATATCGACTTCAACGACCGCCTCTACATCGATGCGTTCTACCGCATCACGTCGAACTTCAAGCTCGGTCTTGAATATGCGCGCCTCAGCACGAAGTATGCCGAGGACGGCACGTCGCTGGCGAACCGCATCCAGTTCAGCGCGTTCTACGACTTCTAATGACGGCATCTCAACAGCAAAGATGAACAGTTGAAAGTCGGGGGCTCTCGGTTCGGGGGCCTTCGACTTTTGAAACAAAAAGCAACAGCAAAAGAATCAGGTCAGTAAAATGGAAAAGAAAAGGGCATCGTGGTCGGGTCAGCTCGCGTTCGTGCTGGCGGCGGCCGCTTCGGCAATCGGCTTGGGCAATCTCTGGCGCTTCCCGTATCTCGCGGCGCAATACGGCGGCGGCACGTTCATCCTCGTCTACCTCTGTCTCGTCGTCACGCTCGGCTTCACGCTGATGCTGACGGAAATCGCGATCGGCCGCAAGACGCAGCAGTCGCAGCTCACCGCCTACAACCACCTGAAGGGGCATGGGCTTCTGAAGGCCCTCGGCGTCGTCGCGACGGTCATCCCCGTCCTCATCACGCCCTACTACTGCGTGATTGGCGGCTGGGTGCTCTACTACCTGAAGGCGTTCGCGCTCATGGCGTTCACGGGCGCGGCCCCGATGGGCGAGGCGGCGGCGGGATCTGAGGCGTTCTTCACGGGCTTCGTCTCGGCGCCGTTTGCGCCGTTCGGCTACGGCATGATTTTCGTCCTCGCGTGCGCGGGCGTCATTCTGCTCGGCGTCAAGAACGGCATCGAGAAGTCGAACCTCGTCATGATGCCGATCCTCTTCCTGATGGCGATTGCGATTTCGCTCTACGTCATCTTCATGCCGGGTTCGGGTGCGGGCCTCAAGTACTACCTCGTGCCGAACATGGACTGCCTGACGACGGAGAATGGCGCGTTCTCGTTCGCCCTCCTCGGCAAGACGATTCTCGGCGCGATGGGCCAGATGTTCTACTCGCTCTCGCTCGCGATGGGCATCATGGTGACGTACGGCTCCTACATGAAGAAGCAGGACTCGATCGAGAAGAGCGTCCGCCGCATCGAGATCTTCGACACGCTGATCGCGGTCATCGCGGGCCTCATGATCATCCCGGTCGTCTACATGTTCGCGGTGAAGACGGGCGTGACGCCGGAACTGATCGCCCAGCATAACGGCGACGCGGCGCTTGCGACGAAGGCGGCCGTGAAGTCGGCCATGAACGCGGGGCCGGGCCTCATGTTCATCACGCTGCCGAAGGTGTTCGCGACGCTCGGCGCGGTCGGTCCGTGGATCGGCCTCGCGTTCTTCATCCTCGTGACGTTCGCGGCGGCGACGTCGGCGATCTCGCTCATGGAGGCGTGCGTGGCGTCCGTCTGCGACGTCCTGCACATCGAGCGCAAGAGCGCGACGTTCTTCACGACGGCGCTCATCATGTTCCTCGCGACGTTCTCGGCGATCGGCTACGGCCCGTGGGCGGAGATCAAGATCGGCTGGGGCGACCATGCCATGCAGTTCCTCGACTTCTTCGACTTCATCACGAACTCGGTGCTGATGCCGATTACGGCGGCGGCGACGTGCATCTTCGTCGGCTGGATCTTGAAGCCGGAGGCGGTCATCGACGAGGTGGAGGCCGAGGGTCAGGTCTTCAAGGCGAAGCACCTCTACGTCGTCATGGTCAAGTGGTTCGCGCCGGCGCTCGTGATTGCGATTCTCGTCTCCGAGATCTGCCGCGCGTTCGGCTGGGGCGGCTGGAAGATCTAAAACCTTGGGAAGGGCTCACACGGAGTGACGGAGGCACGGAGAAAGCCGCACCAGCCCAGAACTCCGTGGCTCCGTGCCTCCGTGTGAGAAAAGAAACGAAAGGGTCTAATGCTCATGCAAAAGTTGGTTGTAGCGGTTGCGCTGGCGCTCGCCTGTTCGGGGTGCTTCACCCTTGACTCGTCGACGTCCGCGCTGCTGGCGCCGGACGCCGACGAGCACGTCATCGTGCGGAACTACGGCTGGAACCTTTTCGGCGTCATTCCGCTCGTCTGCGGCAATGCGGATGTCGAGTCCATCTGGGGGTCGACGTTCTTCAGTAACGAAGTCACGCTTGAGGTCGCGCACGGGGTCTTGGCCCGGCACGCGGCGGCGAGCGGACGAGAAATCCGCGACGTGGTGGCGCTGGACGACCGGCAGGCCCTGTTCGTGCCGTTCAGCATCAGCTACATTCCGATTCCGTGGATTGTCCAGTACAAGGAAGTGAACGTCTCGGCGACGCTCGCGCCGAAGGGAGGTGTCCGATGAAACGCCTGTTGGGGGCACTTGCGGCGGCGGCCCTGTGCGGCTGCTCGACGACGCTGACGCGCCTTCCGGCGCCGAAGGGGCTGCACGAGCCGACGGTTCAGCCGTTGGCGACTGTCGAGGTCTCGAACGCCTCGCTCCTGTTCCTTTCGTTCCTGCCGATCGCCTCGGGCGATCCGTCGGCGCCGAACGGCGGCGGCAGCCTCTGGTTCACGGACACGACGACGGTCGAGAGCCAGCTGAAGATGCTGGAGGACGAGGCGGCGCGCATTGGTGCGACGCGGGCGGTCGACGTGACGACGCTGCGGACGGACGAGTCGCTGTTCTTCTTCCTTCTCCAGCGCGAGAAGATCCACACGTCGGCGGTGCTCGTCCGGGACGTGCCGCGTCCGGCGGAAAGCGGAAAGGGCAAGACGAAATGAAGAAGTGGAACGTGGCGGCGATTCGCGCCGCAAAGGGCGTGACGAAACTCGGCTGCTGCACGGCGTATGACGCGCCGTTCGCGCGGCTGGCGGACGAGGCGGGGGTGCCGATGATCCTCGTCGGCGACTCGATGGGCATGAACACGCTCGGCTACTCGACGACGCTGCCCGTCAACATGAGCGACACGCTCGCGGCGACGGCGGCCGTCGCGCGCGCGGTGAAGGACGCGCTCGTCATCGGCGACATGCCGTTTGGCTCCTATCAGTGCGGCGACGACGAGGCGATGCGCAACGCGGTCGCGATCATCAAGGCGGGCGCCGACGCGGTGAAGCTGGAGGGCGGCGCGTCCGTGCGCGGGCTCATTCGGCGTCTCACGACGGCGGGGATTCCCGTCCTCGCGCACGTCGGCATGACGCCGCAGAGCGTCAACGCCTATGGCGGCTTCAAGAAGCAGGGCAAGACGCGCGAGGGCGCGGAGAAGGTGTTCGCGGACGCGAAGGACGTCGAGGAGGCGGGCGCGTTCGCCGTCACGCTGGAGTGCATCCCGTCCGAACTTGCGGCGGAGATCACGGCGGCGCTGAAGATCGTGACGGTCGGCATCGGCGCGGGGCCGGTCTGCGACGCGCAGTGGCTCGTGCTGCACGACCTCCTGGGCCTGAACGAGCAGGTGCCGTCGTTCGCGAAGAAGTACGCCGACCTCGCGTCGGTCGTGCGCACGGCGTTCGCGTCCTACGTCGCCGACGTGCGCGATGGCTCCTTCCCGGCGTAGTGATTGCTTTCATGAACGAGAGATTCGATACGGTTGAGGACTGCCTCGCGGCGCTGAAGCGCGGCGAGATCGTCCTCGTGACGGACGACGCCGACCGCGAGAACGAGGGCGACTGCATCTGCGCGGCCGAGTTCGCAACGACGGCGAACGTCAACTTCATGGCGACGCATGCGCGCGGCCTCATCTGCATGCCGATGAGCGCGGACTGGTGCCGGAAGCTCGACCTGCCGCAGATGGTTCAGACGAACACCGACAACCACCAGACCGCCTTCACCGTCTCGATCGACGCGACCGAGACGACGACCGGCATCTCCGCCGAAGAGCGCTCAATGACGGCCCTCAAGTGCGTGAAGGACGGCACGACGCCGGACGGCTTTCGGCGACCGGGCCACATGTTCCCCCTGCGGGCGCGCGAAGGCGGCGTCCTGCGGCGCGCGGGCCACACGGAGGCGACGGTCGACCTCTGCCGCCTCGCGGGCCTGAAGGAAGTCGGCCTCTGCTGCGAAATCATGAGGGACGACGGCACGATGGCGCGCTTCGACGACGTGCGGGCGTTCGCGGCGCGGCACGGCCTCAGGATGACGTCGATCGCCGACCTCATCGCCTACCGCCGCAAGAACGACCGGCTCGTCGAGCGCGTGGAGAGCGTGGACCTGCCGACCGACCACGGGCACTTCCGCCTCACGATGTACCGCAGCCGCATTTCCGGGCTGGAGCACCTCGCGCTCGTGAAGGGCGACGTGGCGAACGGGCGGCCCGTCCTCGTGCGCGTCCATTCGGAATGCTTCACCGGCGACGTGCTCGGCTCCGAGCGCTGCGACTGCGGCCCCCAGCTGCACCGGGCGATGGAGATGGTCGAGCGGGAGGGCCGCGGCGCCGTCCTCTACATGCGGCAGGAGGGGCGCGGCATCGGCCTCGCGAACAAGCTGCACGCCTACCGGAAGCAGGAGGAGGGGCTCGACACCGTGGAGGCGAACGTCGCGCTCGGCTTCCCGCCGGACCTGCGCGACTACGGCGAGGGGGCGCAGATGCTCGTCGACCTCGGCATCCGGAAGCTGCGGCTGATGACGAACAACCCGTGCAAGGTCGCGGGGCTGGAGGGCTACGGGCTGGAGATCGTCGAGCGCGTGCCGATCGTCATCCCGGCGAACGCGCACGACAGGCGCTACCTCGACACGAAGCGCGAGAAGATGGGGCACATCATCTGACGCGCGGCGCGCGGCTACTGCGCGTTCGTGATCGTGTGGGAGAGGACGGCGAGCGACTGGGCGAGGTCGACGTTCTGGACGACGACCCCGGTCGGGACGTCGAGCTGGACGGACGTGAAGTTCCAGATGCCGCGAATGCCGGCGGCGACGAGCTGGTCGGCGCAGGTCTGCGCGGCGGCGTTGGGCACGGTCAGGATGCCGAGCTTGATGCCGAGGCGCTTGACGAGGCGCGGCAGGTCTTCCATCGGGCGCACCTTGACGCCGTGGAACGTGAGGCCCATGAGGCCCGGATTCGCGTCGAACGCGACGGCGATCGACAGGTTCTGCTCCTCGAAGCCCGTGTAGCCGAGAAGGGCGTTTCCGAGCGAGCCGACGCCGACGAGCACGGCGTCCGTCGTCGCGTCCCAGCCGAGCGCGTGGTTGAGCGCGTCCTGCAGCGCGAGGGCGGGGTAGCCGCGGCGCGGCTTGCCGGGCACGCCGGTCCTGGCGAGATCCTTGCGCGTGAGGACGGGGTCGAAGCCGAGGCGCTCCGCGACGACGGCGCTTGAAATGTGCAGTTCGCCCGCCGCGATCATCTCCTTGATGCAGCGGAGATAGATCGGATACCGGCGGATGGTCGGCAGCGGAAGGGCGGCGGTAGGCGTCTGTTCTGTCATGGCAGGGCGTATTATACCACAAGATACCGATATTTTACTATCGCTACTTGATTAGCGATATGAAAAGATGATATACTATGCGACCGTTCCGCCGGAGAAGCGTCCGGCGGGCGAAAGACCAAAGGAAAAGACAACTATGGCAGACAATGCAGTGAACCCGGCGACGGCGCCGGACGACGGAGTGGCGGAATTCGAGGCGATGCTCGCGCGCGTCAAGGCGGCGCAGGCCAAGTTCTCGACGTACACGCAGGATCAGGTCGATGCGATTTTCAAGGCGGCGGCGCTGGCGGCGAACCGCGCGCGCATCCCGCTCGCCAAGATGGCGGTCGAGGAGACGGGCATGGGCATCGTCGAGGACAAGGTCATCAAGAACCACTACGCGGCGGAGTACATCTACAACGCCTACAAGCACACGAAGACCTGCGGCGTCGTCGAGCGCGACGAGGCGATGGGCATCGAGAAGTGGGCCGAGCCGATCGGCGTCATCGGCGCGGTGATCCCGACCACGAACCCGACCTCCACGGCGATCTTCAAGACGCTCCTCGCGCTGAAGACCCGCAACGGCATCATCATCAGCCCGCATCCGCGCGCGAAGAACTGCACGATCACGGCGGCGAAGATCGTCCTTGACGCGGCCGTCGCGGCGGGCGCGCCGGAGGAGATCATCGCCTGGATCGCGCAGCCCTCGCTGCCGAAGACGAACCTCCTCATGAAGGAGGCCGACATCATCCTCGCGACGGGCGGCCCCGGCATGGTCAAGGCGGCCTACAGCTCCGGCACGCCGGCCGTCGGCGTCGGCGCGGGCAACGCGGCGGCAATCATCGACCCGTCGGCGGACCTCATCAACGCCGTCAACTCGATCATCCACTCGAAGACCTTCGACAACGGCATGATCTGCGCGACCGAGCAGACGGTCATCGCCGACCAGGAGGTCTACGACCTCGTGAAGGACGAGTTCACGAAGCGCGGCTGCTACTTCCTGAACGACAAGGAGAAGGACCTCATCCGCAAGACGATGCTCATCAACGGCGCGCTGAACGCGAAGATCGTCGGCCAGCGCCCCGTCACGATCGCGAAGATGGCGGGCTTCGAGGTGCCGGAGGACACGAAGGTGCTGATCGGCGAGGCGACCTCGACGGAGACGAGCGAGGCGTTCGGCCACGAGAAGCTCACGACCATCCTCGGCATGTACAAGTCGAAGGACTTCGACGACGCGCTGAACATCGCGGAGGCACTGCTCGTCAACAACGGCGGCCTCGGCCACACGTCCGTCCTCTGGATCGACGACCTCAACGAGAAGGCGAAGCTCGCGAAGTTCGCGGACCGCATGAAGGCGTGCCGCCTCATCGTCAACTCGCCGTCGTCCCTGGGCGGCATCGGCGACATCTACAACTTCGCCCTCACGCCGTCCCTCACGCTCGGCTGCGGCAGCTGGGGCGGGAACTCCGTCTCGGAGAACGTCGGCGTCAAACATCTCATCAACATCAAGACTATGGCCATTCGCAGGGAAAACATGCTGTGGTTCCGCGCGCCGGAAAAGGTGTACCAGAAGAAGGGGTGCCTCGCGGTGGCGCTCCGCGAGCTCGGCGAGGTGATGGGCAAGAAGAAGGCGTTCATCGTCACGGACAACTTCCTCTACGCCAACGGCTACACGAAGCCGATCGAGAAGTCCCTCGAAAAGCAGAACATCATGTTCACGACGTTCTCGAACGTCGCGCCGGACCCGACGCTCGCCTGCGCCAAGGAAGGCGCGAAGCTCATGTCGAGCTTCAAGCCGGACGTGATCATCGCCATCGGCGGCGGCTCGGCGATGGACGCCGCGAAGATCATGTGGGTCCTCTACGAGCACCCGGAGTGCGACTTCATGGACATGGCCATGCGCTTCATGGACATCCGCAAGCGCGTCTACACGTTCCCGAAGATGGGCGAGAAGGCCTACTTCATCGCGATCCCGACCTCGGCCGGCACCGGTTCGGAAGTGACGCCGTTCGCGGTCATCACCGACGAGAAGACGGGCGTGAAGTATCCGCTCGCGGACTACGAGCTCATGCCGAAGATGGCGATCGTCGACGCCGACGTGCAGATGATGGCGCCCCCCGGCCTCACGAGCGCGTCGGGCATCGATGCCGTCTCGCACGCCCTTGAGGCCTACGCCTCGATGCTCGCGACGAGCTACACCGACGGCCTCGCGATCCAGGCGCTGAAGGACATCTTCGAGTACCTGCCGCAGTGCTACGACGCGGCGGTCGCGAAGACGGCGAACCCGAAGGCCCGCGAGAAGATGGCGAACGCCGCGACGATGGCCGGCATGGCCTTCGCGAACGCCTTCCTCGGCGTCATGCACTCGATGGCGCACAAGCTCGGCGCGTTCCACCACATCCCGCACGGCATCGCCAACGCGCTGATGATGGAGGAGGTGCTGCGCTTCAACGCCGACCCCGTGCCGCGCAAGATGGGCACCTTCCCGCAGTACGACCATCCGCACACGCTGGAGCGCTACCTCGAAGTCGCCACCGCGCTCGGCATCGAGGGCAAGACGAAGGGCGAACAGTTCATGAACCTCCTCAAGGCGATCCGCGCGCTCCAGAAGCGCATCGGCATCAAGCCGACGATCCGCGACTACGTGCCGGACGAGAAGGACTTCCTCGACCGCCTCGACGCGATGACCGAGCAGGCCTTCGACGACCAGTGCACGGGCGCGAACCCGCGCTACCCGCTGATGAAGGAGATCAAGCAGATGTATCTCAACGCCTACTACGGCAAGCACGATATCGTCTGAGAAAGGAATCCGAAAAATGAAGAAAGCCGCTGAAAAGAAGGTTGTTGCCGCGAAGAAGCCCGCCGAGAAGGCGCCCGCCCCGAAGAAGGCCGGTCGCCCGGCGAAGAAGGACACCGTCCTGCAGGAGCGCACCGACAAGGTGATCTGCCGCGACAAGGACACGGTCCTCAAGATCTTCGGGCCGAGCTACAAGGTCTCGCTCATCCTCAACGAGGCGATGAACGAGGCGCGCGCCGCCGAGACGGGCCTGCCCGTCGCGAAGGTGATCGAGGTGCTGAAGCTCCGCGACCACTGGTGCATCCGTCGCGAGTTCATCGAGGGCGAGACTCTCGCCGACGTGATGGCGAAGGACAAGAAGAACCTCGTGAAGTATCTCCGGGAGTTCGTCGCGATCCAGTGCCAGATCTTCTCGAAGACGTCCGACCGCATGGGCAACCTCGCGGACAAGCTCGACAAGCAGATCTCGGCCTCGCCGGTCGAGAAGGTGACGCGCTACGACCTGCACATGAAGCTCCAGAGCTTCCCGCGCGGGACGGCGCTCTGCCACGGCGACTTCAACCCGACGAACGTGATCATCACGCCGAAGGGCGACTGGCGCGTCATTGACTGGAGCCACGTGCGTCTCGGCGACCCGTGCGCGGACGTCGCGCGCACCTACCTCCTCTTCTGGCTTTCCGGCCATGTGGCGGCGGCCGAGAGGTACATGGATCTCGCGTGCGAGGCGCTGAAGGTGCCGCTTCACGAGGTTCAGAAGTGGCTGCCGATCGTCGCCGCCGCCGAGGCGAGCCGCGAGCAGACGCCGAAGAACCGTGAGCTGCTCCTCCACTGGGCGAGCGTCGTCGACATCGAATAGGCCCGTTCGGAGCATTCCCCCTGACGGTGCGCGGACAAGCCATGAAAGCCCTCGCCTTTCTCCTTGCCCTCGCGCCGTCTCTTGCTTTTGCGGCGCCGCTGAAGCCGGGCGACGCGATCGACGTCCCCCGCGCGTCCGGCCAGGCGCTCACCCTCCGCGTGGGCGCGCGCGAGCTCTCCCCGCTCGGCCCGCCCGCCTTCATCGCCCACGTGGGCGACGTGGCGGCGGCGACGGTCATCGACGGCGGCGACGAGGGGCTTTTCGTTCAGCTCTTCGAAGGGTTCGCTGGGGACACGCGCTGCGTCCACCAGACCGTCTCGCGCGATGCCGTGCGCCCGGCCGCCGCGCCCACCCAGGCGCCGCGCGACGCCGTGCCGCGCGTGGACGTCCTCGTCGCCTACGACCAGGGGGCGCGCGCGTTCGCGGCGGCGGACGGCGGCGGTCTCACGAACTTCGCCCTCTCCGCCGTGGCGAAGATGAACGCCGTGCTGGCCAACACCGGGATCGACGCGGCGTTCCGCTACTGCCTTGTCGGCGTCATGGCGATTGACGCGTCCGCGGTCAACGTCAAGGACGCGCTGGACAAGGCCTCGGCGAGGAACCCCCTGCCCGCCTGGGCCCCAATCCGGGCGGCGCGCGAGCGCGTCGGGGCCGATGTCGTCGCCGTTCTCGTCAACCTCGGCGGCGAGGGCGCGGTCACCGGCGCCGCGCACGGCCTCCGGCAGACGGGCGAGAGCCCGGACATCGACCCCTACTTCGTGGTCCACGCGGACAGGGCGTACTGCGCCTGCTCGGTCCATGGCGTCTTCAAGGGCCAGTCGATGACGCACGAGGTCGGCCACCTCCTCGGCGCGGGCCATGCGACGGCGCTCGTCGGCTCGCATCAGGACAAGCGCGGGCCGCAGCTCGATCCGTATTCGAGCGGGCACTACTTCACGGGCGAGGAAGACAGCCAACGCTACTACACGATCATGTCCTACCGCTCCGACGGCTCCGACCTGGTCTACGTGTCCGCCCCATTCTTCTCGTCCCCCAAATACTCCTTCAAGGGGACCGTCGTCGGCGACGGGCTTCACGACAACACGGCGACGCTCGAGCGCACGGGGCCGCATGCCGCGCGCTGGCGTCCGGCGACCGTGCCGGCGCGCGGCGAGATCACGTTCGCGCCGGGCGCGCGGACGCATTTCGCCGCGTCCGTGCGCGTCTCCCTGTCGGTCGGCGGCGATGCGGCGGCGGAGATCCGCTACACGACGGACGGCTCGATGCCGACCCTGGACTCGCCGCGCTATGCCGCGCCGCTCGTCTTCCGCGAGACGACGACGCTGAAGGCCGCCGCCCTCGTCGACGGCGTGTTCGCGCCCGTCTATACGGCGGAGTACGTGCGCGACGGCTTCGGCGCGGCGATCGGCGCGGCGGACGTCGCCTGGACGACGAGTCCCGACTTCCCGTGGACGGTGGACGCCTCGGACGCGGAAGGCGCCGTGCGCAGCGGCGACGGCGGCGCGCTCTATTCGCCGCCGTCGGAGCTGTGGACGACGCTCGCGGGCCCGGCGACCGTCCGCTTCCGCTATCGCACGCAGTGCCTCGACGACTACGCGACGTTCCGCGTGTCCGTCGACGGCGCGGCGCTGTTCGAGCCGGAGAAGGCGACGATCTACCAGCCCGCGTGGCGGGATGTCGAGCTGGCGATTCCCGAAGGCGCGCACGAGCTGCGCTTCCGCTTCGCGCTTGAGGACGGCGGACGCTGGCCGGAGGACAGCCTGGACGTCGAGTACAACGGCGTCTGGCTGACGGGGCTGGAGATCTCCGGCGCGCCGCGTCCGCCCGAGACGGACACGCCCGTCCGCGTGCCCCATGCCTGGCTCGACCAGTATCCCGACCTCCTCGGCGCGGCGGGCGGCGACTACGACGCGGCGGCGAGGAGCGTCGGCGCGAACGGCCTCGCGCTCTGGGAGTCGTATCTCGCGGGGCTTGTCCCGACGGACGCGCAGTCGACGTTCCGCGCGCTCATCGCGATGCGGGACGGCAAGCCCGTCGTCACATGGACGCCCGACCTGGGCGACGCGCGCGTCTACACGGTCTACGGCGCGCGGAACCTCGGCGAGGCGTGGCAGCAGGTGACGGACGCGCCCCGGGACGTCCGCTTCTTCCGCGTGACCGTCGCGTTCCCTCCGCGTCCACGGGAATAGCGTTTCAAGACCACATGGAGCGGACGTTTTTGGTATAATGACGCGCCATGAACATCGAACATTCGCCGAGATCCGAGCCGAAGCCCGACCGGCTCTTTTCCCTGGACTTCCTGCGGGGGCTTGACATGATCTTCCTGACGCTCCTCGTGCCGCTCCTCTACGCCGTCCACGAGGTCTGGGGGCTTCCCGACGGCGTGATGGCCCAGCTGCGTCACCCGTGGGAGGGCTTCACGGCCTACGACCTCATCATGCCGCTGTTCATCTTCATGTGCGGCGCGGCGATCCCGCTCTCGCTCGAGCGGCGGCTCGCGAAGCGCGGCGGACGGCCCGACGCGGCGTACTGGAAGCACGTCCTCGGTCGCGTGGCGATGCTCTGGGGGCTGGGGCTGGTCGTCCAGGGGCGCGTCCTCAGCCTCGACTGGGACCGCATCCGCCTCTACGACAACACGCTGCAGTCGATCGCGGCGGGCTACCTGGCCGTCGCGTGCGCGATCCTGGTTCCGAACGGCAAGGTCCGGCTCGCGATTCCCGTCGTCTGCTTCGCCGTCTACGGCGCGCTGCTGCATTTCCTGGGGGACTACTCGGTCAACGGGAACTTCGCGGCCGTCGTCGAGCAGAACATCCTCCTCAGGATCGTGCCGGCGACGTCCGAGACGATGAAGGAGATCCTGACGTGCGGCATCCTCTGCGCCCCGGCCGCCGTCCCGCCGCACGTCCTCGCCAGGGGGGTCGAGGTCCACTACACGTGGTACCTGACGACGCTCATGTTCGCCTTCATGACGTTCTGCGGCTACTACGCGACGAAGATCCTCCAGTCCGCCGCGCCCGCGTGGACGCGCGCGCGCAACCTCTTCCTCTACGGCGCGGGCCTCCTCGCGCTCGGCTGGGTCCTGGCGCTTTGCGGCGTCAAGATGGTCAAGCACGTCTTCACCGTCTCCTTCACGGCGCAGGCGATGGGCTGGAGCGCCTTGCTCCTCGCCGCCCTCTACGTGCTGACGGACATCTGGAAGCTGCGGCGCGGGCTTGGCGTCGTGATCCTCTTCGGGCAGTTCGCGCTGACGGCCTACCTGCTGGAGGAGTGCTTCAAGCCCGTCCTGCTGTCCCTCGCGAAGCTCCTCGGCGCGGGCGTGCCGCACCTCCTGGGGTCGGACCGCTGCCAGCCGCTCGTCCTGGCCGTGCTGGTGGCGGCCGAGATCGTCTTCGCCCTGCGGATCCGCCGTGCGCTGAAGGCGAAGGCCGCGCGGTCGCGCGCCGACCTGTCCGCGCTCCGTCCGGCTTCATCCCTTGAAGAGCCGCACGAATTCCGTCGTCCATGTCCTCAATGGCCTGACTCCTCTTCAGGCGGCAGGCGAGCGCCTTGCGCGAACGTCGCCCGCGCGTAGGTGAGCGGGTCGTGCGCGTAGCCGCCGAAAAGCGTGCCTGACGCGCGCGACTGCGAGTCGTCCGTCAGGAACGTGCGGGCGCAGAAGACGCCCCACTCGCGCGCCGTGTCGATCGCGTCGCACCCCATTGCCTTCACCGGCGCGCGCAGCTCGACGGCATAGCCGTCGGCCGTGCGCACGGCCTTGACGTCGCCCTTGAAGTCGAAGCCCGTGTCCATGCCGAAGGCGTCGTAGAGCGCGCCGTTGGCGTTGACGATGAAGTGACAGTAGTCGCCCTTCGGCGTCACGACCGCGAACTCGACGCAGTCGTCTTCCCAGAGGGCGCCGTCCCGTTTCGTCGCGCGGGCGCGCGGCGCGGCATTGGACGCCTTGGCCGCGAAATACCAGCTCTCGCCGTCCTGCGCGACGCGGACGTCCGTGACGGCCGCCAGCGTCTGCCCGTCCGACGCCTGAAGGGCGGGCAGCGGCGTCGCCCGCGTCCAGGCCTCTTCGTCCAGGACGCCATCGACCGCGATCTCGCCCCTCGCCGCCGTCGCGACCGTCACCGCGCCGCGCCGCGCCAGCTTCTCGCGCGCCTTCTCGCTTCGCGCGACCCAGATGCCCTCGAAGCAGCGGCGGTCGCGGTTCACGCGGGCGGCGAGCGTCTCGTCGCCTCTCGCGAGGGCCTCGGCCTCCTTGAGCCACGCGTCCAGCCTCTCCCGCGAGCCGGCCGGGCGTAGGCACAGCGCCTGGCGCTGCGGCCCGCCCATGAAGCAGTGCCCCGGCGCGCTCTCCCACAGGCGGCGGCGGAGCGCGTGGTATTCCAGCATCGGCTCGGCCGCGCGCCCGTAATAGCGGCGGTAGACCCTTTCCATCTCCTTCTCGACGTCGAGGTCGGGGTTCCAGACCATTTTCGAGTAGATGTAGTAGAACTGCCAGTTGTTCAGCGGATACATCTCGACGACGCTGCCGTTCGACGTGTCTTCGATGAAAAGCTCAAGGCCGTGCGCGTGATAGTGCTTCATGTCCCTGGCGAACACGTATTCCAGCGGCGTATATTCGGTCGAGGCGTAGCAGTAGTAGTCGAAGATGCCGTTGCGCGGATACTTGTCGAGCCACTTGAGGTACAGCTCGTTGAAATGCCGGTTGCAGAGGGCGTCCGGGTCGTTGAGCGCGTGCGCGTAGCAGCGCTGGTGCGGCGCGAAGACGCACTTGACGCGCGGGTCGTGCCGAAACTCGGCCGTCGGCAGCTCGCGCCAGCGCAAGTAGGCGCTCACGCGCACGTTGGCCTCGGGCCGCTCCGCGAGGATGCCGGCGGCGACGTCGCCGACGAACCGGTGCGCGTAGTTCTCGCCCGACCAGACGCCGTCCGCGTCTTGTCCGTACGCCCGGCAGGCGTCGCACTCGCACCAACCGCCGGGCGTGTCGGTCATGCTGAGTGCCACCTCGCCGCCATAGTCGCTGAAGGCGATCCCCAGCCTCACGCAGAGCCGGATCACGTCCGGGTTCGAGTAGCAGCGCCGCGCGGGATACTTGCCGGGGACGCGCCGCCCGCCGATGAGCGTAAAGTACTCGGGATGCTCCGCGAACAGCGACTCCGGCACGGCCTGGGTCGTGAACGGCTCGCCGCCGCAGTTGAACGGCAGGTTCGCGAGCTGGGAGAACGTGAGCGCGGACTCGGGGAACGAGAGACGGTTGTGGAGGGACGCGCTGTCCATCCACCACTGGAACGTGCGCTTCGCCTGCCAGGCGAACATCTCGTCGAGCGGCATCGGCTCGACGACCTTGCTCCAGCACGACATGCGGCGGTACCTGATCCACGGCTCGCGGAAGTCGAATATCTCGTCCGGCACCCCGACCGTCTCCGCCTTCGGGATGACCGTCCCGTCCGGGCCCGCGTGGTAGAAGCCGCAGCCGAGATAGTCCTCCAGGAGCGCGTAGACGCCGTAGTAGACGGCGACCGGGGTCTTGCCGCCGACGCAGACCGCGCGGCCCGCGCCCCGGTCCTCGCGCGTCGCGATGACGAACGCGTCCGGGTTCTTCGTCGCCGCGAGACGCTCGCGCGCCCGCTTCGGCAGCAGGCTCTGGCCATAGGTCTCCGTCACGAGCACGATCTCGGCGGCGGCGTACTGGGTGCGGAGGTACTCGCCGCCCGGCGAGATTGTGTAGGGGACGTCCGCGCCGGACATCTTTCGCAAGGTGTCGCGCAGTTCGCTGGCCGCACGGACCTCGACGTGGGAGGCGTTGCGGTGCATCTGGATGCGCGCGCACGGCACGCCGTTGGTGACAAGGGCGATTGCGGACAGCAGGGAGGCAACGGTCATGGATGTTCTTCCTTTATTTTGTGATTTCGATGGAATCGAGTCGCGCGTCCAGGCCATAGACGCGAACGGACGGGCGGGCGCCTGCGGGGATTTCGGCCTCGAACGGAATGCCTTTCGGCGTGGGTGAGAGTGGAAACTTTCCAAGAAGGATCTCGCCGGGAATGCGCGTGTGCCCGTCTGCCGCTAGGGTGAAGTACGGGATCAGGACAGTGACCGTACCCGTGCCGGAAGCCGTCACGGCGCCGCGCACGCGCGTTGGGGCCGCCGTGTCGTAGGGTACGTCAAGGAGCGGCAGCGAATAGATGACGGCATTGCCCTCCAGCTTGACGCTGACGCGCCCCAGGTCGTTCGTCACGAGCTTCGGGATGTTGGAGCCGAATTCCCGGACGTAGGCGCCGTCGGCCTGCTCGAAGAACCCGTTGACGACGCGGTTCTGCCCGAAGGCGGCACGGCGGAAGCGCGCCGGCTCCGTGACGGGCACGCCGTCGAGCGACGACGTCTCGCCAGTCCCCGCGCGCCGCGCCACGTGGACCTTCCAGTCGTCGCCCGTTTTCACGCCGGCGACGCCAAGCGCCGCATAGGGCACGCGAACCTCCGCGACGTAGCGGTCTTCCAGCGCCCGCACGACGAGGCAGTCCGTGCGCGGGGCGTCCGGCGTAACGGTCACGCGCGTCACCGCCCCTTCGGGCGAGACCAGCACGATCTTCACGGCGTCGCCCGGCTGGTCTCGGCGGTCCGCAAGGGCCTCAAGCCCGAAGAGAAGCCCCTGCGCGTCAAAGGCCGCGCGCACGGCGGTGATGGCCTTCGGCGCCGACCCCGCAGCCGTCCGGAACCCCGAGAGGAACGCCGTGCCGCGCCAGCCCGCCTCGTCCAGCGCGCCATCGACGGAAATCGGCCGCGACGGCGCGGCGAAGCCGAACGGCACGACCGACTGCCGCCCGATGCCGTCCTTGACCTTGTTCCAGCGCGCGACCCAGATGCCCTCGAAGCAGCGGCGGTCGCGCGCGACACGCGACTCGAGGTCGCCGTCGCCCTTCGCCCGCGCCTCCGCCTCGGCGAGATGCGCCTCCAGCCGCGCCTGGGCCCCGTCCGGGCGCAGGCACAGGCCCTGGCGCTGCGGCCCGCCCATGAAGCTGTGCCCGGGCGCCGCCTCCCAGAGCTGGCGGCGGAGCGCGTGGTACTTCAGCATGGGCCCGGCCGCGCGCCCGTAATAGCGGCGGTAGGCCTTTTCCATCTCCTTCGCGGCGTCGAGATCGGGGTTCCAGATCATCTTCGAGAAGACGTAGTAGAGTGGCCAGTTGTTCAGCGGATACGTCTCGACGACGCTACCGTTCGACGTGTCCTCGACGAAATGCTCGAGCCCACAGGCGTGATAGTATTTCAGGTCTTCCGCAAAGACGTGTTCGAGCGGCGCATATTCGGTGCGCGCGTAGCAGTAGTAGTCGAAGATGCCGTTGCGCGGATAGAGGCCCCGCCAGCCCGCATAGAGCGCGTCAAACCGGCGGTTGCAGTCGGCCGTCGGGTCGTTGAGCGCGTGCGCGTAGCAGCGCTGGTGCGGCGCGAAGACGCACTTGACGCGCGGGTCGGCGTGAATCTTCCGCGTCGGCAGCTCGCGCCACTGCAGGTAAGCGGAGACGCTCACGTTGGCCCCGGGGCGTGCCGCGAGGATGCCGGCGGCGACGTCGCCGACGAACCGGTGCGCGTAGTTCTCGCCCGACCAGACGCCGTTCGCGTCTTGTCCGTACGCCCGGCAGGCGTCGCACTCGCACCAGCCGCCGGTCTTGTCCGTGATCCGGAGCGCCACCTCGCCGCCATAGTCGCTGAAGGCGATCCCCAGTCTTACGCAGAGCTGGATCACGTCCGGGTTCGAGTAGCAGCGCCGCGCTGGATACTTGCCGGGGACGCGCCGCCCGCCGATGAGCGTGAAGTACTCGGGATGCTCAGCGAACAGCGACTCCGGCACGGCCTGGGTCGTGAACGGCTCGCCGCCGCAGTTGAACGGCAGGTTCGCGAGCTGGGAGAACGTGAGCGCGGACTCGGGGAACGAGAGACGGTTGTGGAGGGACGCGCTGTCCATCCACCACTGGAACGTGCGCTTCGCCTGCCAGGCGAACATCTCGTCGAGCGGCATCGGCTCGACGACCTTGCTCCAGCACGACATGCGGCGGTACCTGATCCACGGCTCGCGGAAGTCGAATATCTCGTCCGGCACCCCGACCGTCTCCGCCTTCGGGATGACCGTCCCGTCCGGGCCCGCGTGGTAGAAGCCGCAGCCGAGATAGTCCTCCAGGAGCGCGTAGACGCCGTAGTAGACGGCGACCGGGGTCTTGCCGCCGACGCAGACCGCGCGGCCCGCGCCCCGGTCCTCGCGCGTCGCGATGACGAACGCGTCCGGGTTCTCCGTCGCCGCGAGGCGCTCGCGCGCCCGCTTCGGCAGCAGGCTCCGGCCACAGGCCTCCGTCACGAGCACGATCTCGGCGGCGGCGTACGGGGTGCGGAGGTACTCGCCGCCCGGCGAGATCGTGTAGGGGACGTCCGCGCCGGACATCTTTCGCAAGGCGTCGCGCAGCTCGCTGGCCGCGCGGACCTCGACGTGGGAGGCGTTGCGGTGCATCTGGATGCGCGCGCACGGCACGCCGTTCGTGACAAGGGCCAGGGCCGACACAAGCGTCGAAGCGAACATGATCCAGATCCCCCTTACCTGACGAGAAGCATGAAGCCGCTCGGCGGCGGCCCGGCGACGAACGGCGGATAGGACGCGAAACCGCCCTTGAGCGTGTTTACGTAGAACGCGCCCGTGACCAGGTTCAGGAACCCGGCCGTACCGTCATCCACACGCACGCACGGACGGGCGTCGCAGAGGACGTCACCGTCCGCATCGTAGAGCTTCACGGCGTACCAGTCGGACGTGTGCGCGAAGGGCCGGTTGTTGTAGACGGATCCGAAGACGGGGTTCAGGTGGGCGAACTTCTCCAGCGGCGTCCCCCGGAAGGCGAGCGTCTGGCGTCTCCCGTCGCGCGAATACGCCTTTTCGGGCCTTTCCAGCTCGAAGTCGTTGGCGAAGCCGTACACCTGCGCAGGGCCCCGGTAGACCCACGGCCCCGTCTCGTCCGCGCGCTCGTACGGCAGCCAGAGCATGAGGTCCGGATACTCGTTCGGCGCGGCCGGGTCCTTCGCCGCGAACAGCATCAGGTTCGCGGGCTCCGGGTCCGTCGTCGCGAACCGGAACTCGCCCGCGCGGACCTGGCCCCAGGTCACGTCGTCCACGACAGCCGGATTCTGGCAGGGGGCCTCGCCCGCGTCGACCTTCGGGATCGTCACGTGCGAGACCGGCCGATACCCCTTCGGGAGGCCTCCGCCCAGGAAGCAGGCCTTCAGGGACGAGGGTGCGTCAGCCGCAAACGAAAAGGAAGTCTCCTTGGCCTTGTCGGACGGGAAGCCGGTGCCGATCCAGCGGACGAATCGCGCGCCCGGGCCAACGGCGGCCGAGACCGAGACCGTCTCGCCTGGCGCCACGTAGGCGGTCGCGGCGGCCGCCGGCGCGCCGCCGTCTAGCGCCACGGACCCGTCGCCCGTACCGGCGGCGACGACCGTCACGCGGTTCGAGTAGGCGAAGCACCAGGCGAAGGTCGAGCCCGTCACGCCGTCCTGCGTGAAGTCCGCGACATGCGTCCGCTCGTGCCCGGACACCTCGGTCCCGTCGGCGAGCGTCATCTTCCAGCCCGTGCAGTAGGCGATGAACCCGCGGACCTCGTTCGTCTCGGCCGCCGGCGCGTGCAGCGTGACCGTGCGCGAGCCGTCCGGCGGCTGGACGCGGCCATAGCGCGGCTCGGGCTTTCCGTGCGCCTCCGGGTCGCCCGTCAGCGTCAGGTAGTCGTTCGTCAAGTCCGGCCCTGCGACAGCGCCCGCGCCGGACGGGTCGAACCGCGAAAGGAACTCGCGCGACACGAGATCGTAGAATCCGGCCGATCCCTCCGAGTCCCGGCATGGCACGATGTCGGCCAGCAGGCTGTCGTCCGCGCCATGCAGACGCACCGCGAACCACGAGGCCGTGCAGTTCCAGCTCGCGTCGTTCCACGGGGCTCCGAAGCAGACCTGCGACGGCGAAGTCGCTGATACGGCGACCGTCAGCTCGTGCGTCAGGCCGTCGCGGCCGTAGGCGTCCCCTTCCGTCAGCGTCGGGACGATGCCCGTAAGGCTGCCGCCCGCGACCGTGATGCCGCCCTTTGGGTTCGCCTCCTGGTAGAGGTAGGGCGCGGCGAGGGTTGCGGGGCTGGACGGGTCATGAGCCCCCAGCATCATGAAATGCGCCGGCTTGGCATCCTCCGTCGCGTACTTGACGTAGACCTTCCGGACCTCGCGCCAGGCCACCGAAGTGAGGAAGGCGTTGCGCGCAACCGCCTCGGGTCGCGGGACGGTCACGTATGTCAGGCGCGTGCAGCCGTCCGGCAAGGCCGATGACGCGAAGCCGCGCGGCCCGGCGACGGCCAGGGCGACGACGGCGAAAAGGGCGGCGGCCGCCCGGTTCCCGGTTCCATGATTGCTTTCCATTCCTTTTTCCTCCTCGGACGGCATTATAGCGGATTTGCGCGTGTGCGTGAAGGGGCAGAAAACGCCCCTCCCCCCTCCGCGCTGCTCGGCGCACGCCCGGACGCGATTATGGTATACTTGTCATCCATGTCCACTCTTCCAGCAAGTCTGACAGCAAGTCTGATCCTGTCGGTCGGGCACCTGGCCCCGACGGGCGCCGCGGCGGACGGCGCCGGGAACTGCATGACCGGCACGGTCACGGCCTCCGTCCATTCGTACTACATCGTCGACTGCGGCACGAGCCGGTTCGAGGTCATCAAGGGCCGATGCCCCGGCCTCGTGCCGGGCGACGTCGTGAAGATGCCGGCGGGATCGGCGCTCAGGCCCTACGGAACGGACCTCTCGCGTCTCGCGGCGTTCGAGGTCATCGGGCGCCAGGCGCTGCCCGTGCCGCCGCTGTTCGACCTGCAGGGACTCAACCCGACCGCGACGGACAAGCTGCGCATCCGCCTGCGCGGCTGGATCAAGAGCGTGACGGTCGATCCGATCGACAGGGCCTGGGCACGGCTTGTCCTCAAGTCCGGCAACGCCGCCATCGACGTCGCCGCGCCGATCGCCGGCGACGAGGCCCGCAAGGCCGACGCGCTCGCCTACGCGACCGTCGAAGTCACCGGGCTCTACCGCCGCATGATCCAGGGCGGCCGGCGCTTCGCCGCCAACAGCCTTGAGCTCAACGGCCTTCAGGACATCGCCGTCCTGACGCCCCCGCCCCGGGACCCGTATGCCCTGCCGTCCGTCAGCGGCCTTGTCGGACTCTCGGCCACCGAGGTCCTCGCGCTGAACGCCTGCTCGGCCTCCGGCACCGTCGCGGCCGCCTGGGCGCCGCAGTCGTTCCTCCTGCGGACGGCCGAAGCTGACGGCGGAGTCCTCGACGTCCGCATCGACCTGAAGCGGCCAGGGGACCTGCCGCCCGTCGGCGCGCGCGTCGAGGCCTTCGGTCTCGTCGAGACCGACCTGCACTGGCTCCGGCTCTCCGAAGCGCGATTCCGGACGCTTCAGGCCCCGCCGCCGTCCGCGCGCGCGGCGACGCCCCTCGCCCCCGAGGATCTTGACGCGGCCCTCTCCGACGTCGGCCGCAGCCTGGCGCTCTGCGGTCGGCTGATCGCGACGACGGGCTCCGTCCGGGACATCCTCACCGCAGACGCCCGCGCCCGCCGGATCGTGCTGGCGTGCGGCAATGCCCGCGTGAACGTCGACGTCAGCGCCATCCCCGCGCTGCCGCCGGACCTCGCCGTCGGCTGCCTCGTCGGGCTGACGGCCGTCTGCGTGGCCGAGACGGAGCCTTGGCGGCCCGGCGCGTCCGTGGCGACCTATCGCGGCACGACGCTCGTGCCCCGCCGCGCCGACGACATCCGCGTCCTCGCCCGTCCGCCGTGGTGGACGCCCCGGAAGCTGCTGGGCGTCATCCTGTCGCTCGCCGCCGCGCTCGTCGGCTTCTTCGTCTGGAACGGACTCCTCATGCGACGCGCCAAGCGGCACGCGCGGGAGGCCCTCCGCGCCGAATACGCCCGCGCAAGCGCCGAGCTGCGCATCGGCGAGCGCACGCGGCTGGCGACGGAACTGCACGACTCGCTCTCGCAAAGCCTTTCCGGCGTCGCCTGCCAGGTCGCGGCCGGCCATCGCGCCCTGCGCGCCGACCCGGACGCGGCAGACGCGCGCCTGACGGCCGCCGGACAGATGCTGGACGCCTGCCGCAACGAGCTGCGCAACTGCCTCTTCGACCTGCGCGGCGACGCGCTTGACGGAACCGACCTCGAGACGGCCGTGCGCACGTCTCTCGCGCGGATCGCCGGCGCCGCGACGCGCGTCGCCGTCCGCCTGGACGTCGCGCGCGCGCGCCTGGACGACACGGCCGCGCACGCCCTCCTCTGCGTCATCCGCGAGCTCGTGTCCAACGCCCTGCGCCACGGGCGCGCCGACGACGTGCGCGTCGCGGGCTGCAGGGACGGCGGCCTCCTGCGCGTGTCCGTCAGGGACAACGGATGCGGATTCGACCCCCGGCGCCGTCCGGGGCCCGCCGAAGGCCACTTCGGCCTGACGGGCGTCCGGGACCGCCTGCGCCGGCTGAAGGGCACGGTCGAGATCCGGTCGACGCCGGGACGCGGCACGCGCGTGACCGTCGCCCTGCCGATCTCCCGGGCCGACGACGGGAAGGAGGGGCGCGCATGAAGCGCATCCGCGTCCTCCTGGCCGACGACCACTCCCTCCTGCGCATGGGGCTCGCGGCGCTGATCTCCGGCGAGACGGACCTCGAAGTCGTCGGCGAGGCCGAAGACGGCGACATCGCCGTCTCGCTCGCCGAGACGGCGCGGCCCGACGTCATCGTCATGGACCTCATGATGCCCGCCCTCTCCGGCGCCGAGGCGACACGCCGCGTCCGGGCGCAGAACCCGGCGGCCCGCGTCCTGATCCTGACGAGCTACGGGACGGCCACCGAGCTGGTCGATGCGCTCGCGGCAGGGGCCGACGGCATCCTCCTGAAGAACGCGCCGGCCAAGGACGTCCTCGACGCCATCCGCGCGATCTCGCGCGGCAAGCGGGTCGTCCCGCCGGACGTCGACGCCTTCATCCGCGAGGAGACCAGCGCGCCGCCCCTCTCGGCGCGGCAGATGGAAGTCCTGCAGTCCGCCGCGCGCGGCTTCACGACACGTGAGATCGCCGGACAGCTCGGCATCTCCGTCAGCCGCGTGTTCAAGCACTTCCGCTCGGTCTTCGAGAAGATGGGCGTCTCCAACCGCGCGGAAGCCATCGCGGCGGCCATGCGCCGTCAGCTTCTCCGAAACTGACGGTAGCCGCTGAGCGTGAGGCCCGTCTCGGCGAGGAAGAGCCTCTTCAGGTAATTCGCGTTGGCGAAGCCGCAGTCCTTGGCAAGGGCGGAAAGCGTCTTGCGGCTTGTGCGGAGTTCGCGTTTGACGGCCTTGAGCTTGGCCGCCCGGATGGTGCGGGCGACCGAGGCCTCGCTCAGCTGCCCGAAGCGGAGGTCGAGGAGCCTGCGCGAGATTCCGAGGTAGGCGGCGACGTCGCTCGGCGTGATGCCGCGCGTGGCGTTGCGCCCGATGAACTCGCACGCGCGGGCGATGAGATGGGCCGCCGGGACGACGGCGGCGGTCGATTCGCGTTCGTGAAGGGCCATCTTCGCGCAGAGGATGGTGCGGGCGGCTTTCGGCGCGCGGGCGGACAGGAGCGCATGGAGCTCGAGGGCGGCCCGGGCGCCCTCGTTGTAGTGGTCCGGGCTGATGCTCGAAAGGCGCGGCCGCAGCGAGTCGCAGACGAGCCTGTCGTCATCGACGCCGAGAAGGGCGATCGGGCGGGGAATGAGCGCCTGCGGATTCTGCAGCTCGAGCAAGGCGTCCGCCGCGATGCGGTCGCAGGCGGCGAAGACGGCGACGGGCTTGCGGAGGCTTTTCAGGAAGTCCGCGAGCGGGCCATGCGCGGACGGGCGATAGACCGTCGCCGTCCGCGCCCTTGACGTCGGCAGCGCCTTGAGAAAGCCGTCCGCCCGGTCGCGGCTCCAGAGGTCGTCTTCGCGTGCCGGCAGGAAGACGAAGGCGTTGAAGGCGCCGAGGCGCGTGAGGCATTCGGCGGCAAAGGCGCCGAGGCGCACGTCGTCGACGCGCAGGAACGTGATGTTCTCCTGCCGGTTCGCGAACCAGCCCGTGCGGGCGCCGACGGCGATGACGGAGATCGGGCTGGCTTCGAGCGCCGCGAGGGCCTCGGCCTCCCAGGCGTCGAGGACCACCGCGCCGGAAACGCCCTCGGCGACCCAGCGCCGCACGGTCTTGGCGGAGATCTCGCCCGGCGTCTGCACGAGGCGGAGGTCCCAGTCGAAGCGCGCGCCGATGGCGTCGAAGAAGCCCGAAAGGAAGTCGCGCCGCGAGGTGCGCGTGAGGTCGGTGACGACGATGACTTTTCGCGTCTTCGCGCGAGGGCGTGGGTGTCTCATGTCCGGAAGTATACACTTTGTCCGCGAGGCGGTCAATGGCGTTGCTTGCAAAGAGACAAAACCGTTGCCGCGAAAAACCGCGGTCGCGATTGTCGGGAGACGGGCGGTTTTGGTACAATAGCCGGCATGAAAGGCATTCTCGGATGAAAGAGCTCCTTTGTTGCATGATGGGCGCATGGGCTGTCGGCCGCGCCTTGGCGGTCGATGCCGTCTGGATGAACACGCATGACAGGGTGGCGCAATGGACGAACGCCGTCCACTGGACGGACGGCGCGGGCGCCGCGCGTGCCGTCGCGCCGACGAACGGCGAAGACGTCGCGCTGGCGGACCTGGCGGCGTTGCCGCCGCATGACGCCTTCGTTCCCGATTCGGCCTTGACCGGGCATCAGCGGCTCATGACCGGCGCGACGCACGATGACGCGGCGCTCGCGGCGGGCGGCGGCGCCGTCAATCCCGTGCTGGGCGCGGTGACGGGCGACTGCCGGCACACGATCCAGGTCGATGCGTGGACGGCGCGCGGAAGCTACGTCCGCAGCGCGTACCTGCCCGCCAATCCGACCGAGGGGGTCCGGGGCCGCTATGTGGACGTCGCGGATCCCAACGGCTTCCTGGGGTTCTGGGAGCCGTATGGGGTGCTCTCGCGACTCGTCCTTCACCCGACCGCCGAGAGGACGCCCGTCCTCCACAACGTCCTGTCGCGTCAGCGTCCGGCGGTCTGCGTGCCGGGCGAGGGCCTGCGCGCGGAGATCGGCAGCCTGTACGGCGGCGGCGCCCTGGACAAGACGGGCGCCGGGGTTCTCGCGCTTCGCTCGGTCAGCGGCGAGGCGACGCGCGTCTATGCGCACGAAGGCTCGCTGGAGATCGGCGGCGAGGGCGCGTCGGAGCTTGGGGATCTCCTGTCCGCCGCCGCGCTGCACCTGGACGCGAGCGATGCGTCGACGCTCGTCTGCGAGCCGGACGCCGAGGGGCTTGCGGTTGTGCGTTGGGACGACGTGCGCCGGAATGGCGTCTACGCCGGCCCGGACGGCTACACGAGCGCGGACGCGCATTTCCTGCCGTACTGCACGAACCCGGTCTTGCGCGCCGGCGCCGCGCCGACGGGCCTGCCGCTCGTCGATTTCGGCTCGAAGAACGGCGCCGAGGGGCGCAGGTGGTGCGTGCAGAAGATCTGTCCCGGGCGGATCTCGGGCGTGCGCGCGGTCTTCTACGCGGCGGACTGCCCGTCGGACGCGTCGGGCGCGATGGTCCTCGGCGACATCGGCTCGCTTCAGTTCATGTGCGGCGAGCGCGCGACGGAACTTTACAACGGCACCTATTCGGACCCGGCGGTACGCTACGCGGACCTGACGCTGAACCTGCGCAAGGTCGGCTTCCGGCATGAGGAGGATCGACCGGTCACGGCGGCTGAGCTGACGGCGCTTCACGTTGTCGCCCAGGACACGCTTCGCCCCACGCGCGTGGGGCTTCTCGGCTCGCGCGAACACTACCGCAACGCGACCGGCGGCATCCGCCTGGGCGAGGTGATCCTCTTCACGAATGCGCTCACGCGCGCCCAGCGGATGCGGATCGCCCGGCACCTGGACGCCAAGTGGCGCACGGGCGCGCGCGCGCCCGACGTCGCGGCGGTCGTGGCCGACGGCGTGGCCGAGGTCTCCGTGCCGGACGGGCAGTCGGCGACGGTCGATTTCGTCTGCGCGCCTTCGGGCCTCGTCAAGCGCGGGGGCGGCACGCTGGCCGTGCGCGCGCTTGAGCCGGCCGCGTTGCCGATCGCGGTCGAAGGCGGCGCGGTCGCGCTGCGCGCGCCGTCGTTCGACGCGACGGCCGGCGGCGTCGCGTCGAACGCCTGGCTTTGGCTTGACGCGGAGCGCGCCGAGACGGACGGTGGCGCGGACGGCGCGAAGCTGGTCCGCACCTGGAAGGACTGCCGCGCAGGCGTGTCCGAGGCGGCCGTGTCCGCCCATGCGGACGAGCCGCACGTGCCGCGCCTCGTGCGGAGCCCGCTCTGCGGACGGGCGGTCGTCGACTTCGGCGGCTGGAACCGTTCGGCGACGGCGTGGGACGCGGGGTCTGACGCCGCCTGGATGAAGCTCTCGAACCACGTTTCGTCCGAGCACCTGGCGTATCACTCGTTCTGCGTGATGCGCATCAAGGGCGAAAGCCTGAAGCCCGGCGGGTCCGCGGTCGAGTATGGCATGCCGCTCATCTGGTCGACGGACATGGAGTGCTACCGCGACGACCATAAGGTCGTGTCGCCGAACTATCGCTCCGTCCGTGCGCTTTCGGCCCATTGGAACGTGAATGGCGTGCCCATCGACCCGCTGACCTATACGGGGCTTGCCTTCGCGCCGGAGGCGACCAACCGGTTCTTCCTCCTCTCGCTCTCGTCCGCGCAGCCGATTCGCCTCAACCAGATCTGCAAGGACCGCGACGAGTCGGCGGCGTTCCGGCACCTGTGCGGCGGGATGGAGGTCGGCGAGATGATCGTCTATGACCGCATGCTCACGGCGGACGAACGCCGCGGCACGGAGGCGTACCTGATGCGGAAGTGGCTGGGGCGGCGACATCCCGCCGAGACGGCGGCGCCGTCCCTGTCGTTCGGCGAGGCGGCCGCGTCGATTCTCGACAGCGAAGCCGACCTGACGGTTCCGTCGCTGTCCGGCGGCACGGGCGAGGTCGTCAAGCGCGGCGCGGGCGACGTGACGGTCGGCAAGGTCGCGGCGGGGACGTCCGTCCGGTCCGTGTCCGTCGAGGCCGGCGGCCTGACGCTGACGCTGCCGTCCGCGACGTTCCTCGACGAGGCGACGCATCGCTTCGACGCGCTGGACGCGCGCGGCTTCGCGGACGTCGAGACCGTCGACGGCGTCACCAACGTCAACGCGTGGACGGACTCGGTCGCCGGCCTGCGCGCGACGGCCGAGACGGACGGGCTCTCGAACGTCCGCCCGCAACGCGTGACCGTCGAGACGCGCACGGGCGTCCGCCGTCCCGTCGTGGACTTCGGCGAGGTGTCCTGGTCGACGAACGCCGTCGTCGTCCAGCGAGACTCGGCCTCGATGCTCTTCGCGTCGCCGATCGCGGACGTCAAGGAGGCGGTGGCCGTCGTCGCGGACCGGGACGCCGCGCGCCCGTACCAGTCGATCTTCGGCGGACGCGACGGCAACGTCAGCTTCAACCGGGGCCTCGACGGCCGTCTCTATTACGCGGACGACGCCCACGCGGGCTTCAAGGCGAGCTCGCTCGTGCGCAACGCGCACACCTACAGAAACGGCGCGCGGACGGAGGGCGCGAATTTCCGGGTCCCGTCCGGCTTCAACGTCTTCGACTGGACGATGACCAACGACGAGACGGGCGAGTCGACCCCGTGGCCGGACAACCACGAGGAGATCGGCGGCTTCGCGCGGCTCGGCTGCGCGCTCGCGGGCGGCCAGACGGCCGTCGCGCGGCGCGGCGGACTCTACGTCGCCGAATTCCTGACGTTCAGGCGCATTCTCAAGAAGGCCGAGCGGGACGCGCTGTCCGCGTACCTGAAGTGGAAGTGGCTGGGCGAGGCGCGCCCGGCGCCGCAGGCCACGAACCGGCTCGAACGCATTTCCGTCGCGGCGGGCTCGACGCTGACGCTCGGCGGCGACGCGGCCCTGTCGGCCATCGACGTGTCGTCGCTGGCGGGCGCGGGGACGGTCTCGGTTCCGGCGATGAGCTTCGCCGGCGCCCTCGACGTGACGCTCGCGAACGGGCAGGCGGACGTCCTGACGGTCGATGGCGCGCTGACGCAGGCCGGGCCGGTCACGGTCAACGTGACGGTCGATCCTTCGGGCGGACGCCTGTCGCCGGGCGACTATCCGATCCTGGCGGCGCGCGAGCTCGTCGGGTTTGACGCCGCGCGCTGGACGGTCCGTGTCCGGACGGCGCCGCGAGGGCTTGTCTTCGACCGCGTGGCCCTGCGCGCGGGCGTCGTCTGCCTGCGCGTCTCCCGGAGCGGTTTCCTTTTTGTCGTGCGATAGGAGGGCGAAGGCATGGGCGAGAGCAAAATGGGCTTCGGAAGCTTCGGATTGCGTCCGGCAGGGGCGTTGGCCCTGCTGGTCGGCGGAGGGCTTGCGCGCGTCGCGTCGGGCGGCGTGGCGCTGACAAACGACCTGGCGGTCCTGTCGCTTGACCGTTCGGGGCGTGTCGTGTCGCTTGTGGAGCGGGAGACCGGGCGCGAGCTGGCCGGCGCGCCGACTCCGTTCGTCTGCGCGGAAGGGCGGACGCTGGACGTGCCCGAGACGTGCGAGGCGCTGGACGCCGGCCGGATCCGGTTTCGCTTTCCGCAGAGCCGGGGCGGCGGCGAGATTGTCCTGCGCGTCGGCTCCTTCGGCCCCGGCTGGGAGGTCGAGTTCGAGAAGGCCGACTTGCCGGCGGCGACGGCCTCGGTCTTCGGGCAGGTTCGTCCGGCGCTGACGAAATACCAGGGGCGTCTGGCGAACATGTATTCGGACGACCGGTCGGGCGTCTGCGTCCGCAGCTACACGGCGGAAGGGGTGATGCGCTGTCACGGCGGCGTCCTGTCCGTGCGCATCCCGGCGAAATACGGCTGGGCCGGGCGCAAGTTCGGCCTGGTCGCCGGCGCGCGAAAGACGCTCGTGCCGGCGCTGAGACGGCTGACGGACGTGGCGCGCGCGCCCCGGACGGACAACGGCGGCGCGTGGTCGCTCGGAAGCGAGGCGAATCGCGGCTCCTACCTGTTCGCGGATCTCCATGCGTTCGCGGCGGACGACTGGATCGACCTCGCGCTGCGCGGCGGCTTCGACGCGATCCACCTGCACGCCTGGTGGGCGTCGCGTGGCCATTACGCCGTGAACCCGGCCCTGTTCCCGGGCGGCGAGGCCGACTGGAAGCAGGTGGCCGACAGGATTCACGCCGCCGGCCTGAAGGTCGGCATGCACACGCTGACGGCGGGAATCCAGCCCAGGGACGCCTGGGTCTCGGGCGCGCGGTGCGAGCGGGATTTCATCGACTGGTGCACGCATACGCTCGCCCGCCCGTTCAGGGACGGAGACGACGAGATCGTCGTCGAGGAGATGCCCGAGCCGCATCACCACACCTTCCACAGCTTCGGATCCCACGGCAACACGCTCCGGATCGAGGATGAGGCCGTCACCTATTCCGGCATCCGCCGCGAGCGGCCGTATGCGTTCACCGGCGTGACGCGCGGCGCGTTCGGCCGCCAGGTGCGCGGCCCCTACCCGGCGGGCACGAAGGTCCATTACCTCTTCCAGCGCTATGACGCATTCTACCCGAAACCGGAGTCGGAGCTGATGGACAAGCTTGCGCGGGCGATTGCCCATGCCCGCGACGTGGGCGACATCGACCAGATCTACCTCGACGGCGCGGAGGCGATGACCTGGCTTGACGCGCAGGTCGATGACCTGCATCGGCAGCGCATCGTGCCGTACCTGCCCGCGAAGATGCTCATCGAGGGGTCGAACGGCGATGCGTTCACCTGGTGGTACCTGTCTCGCTACGGCGCGTGGGACCGCCCCTATTGGGGCGTCAAGCGCATGCACGACCAGCATTTGCGGGACGTCCACGTGGCGCGCGTCTGCAACCTGCTGGAGCCGCAGATGGGCTGGTGGAATCCGCTCGTCGGAAACGACCGCTACCGGGGGCACATGCTGGACGAGATGGAGTACTTCGCGGCGAAGAACGCGGGGCTTGACGCGCCCATGTCCATTCAGGGCGTCGACGCCGCGCGGCCGCTCGGGCATTCCGTGCTGCGGCAGATGACGCTTCTCGGCTGGTACGAGCGCTTCCGCCTGGCGCGGGCGTTCTCGGACGAGGCCCAGGCGCTGCTTGCCCGGCCGCGCGCCGAGACGCGCCTGCGGCTGGACGCGGAAGGGGTGTGGCGCCTTGCGCCGGTCGAGACGTTCGTCCACCGCGTCACGGGCCTTGAGGACGGCAGCGGCCGTTGGCGCATCGACGTGCCGTCCGCCGTCGCGGGGGCGCTTCGCGTCGAGGCCCTGCCCTACGCCGCCGAGGCCGCCGGCACGAATGCCGTGCCGCTCCTGACGGCGGCGGACTTCGGGCGGATGACGGCGTGGCGTCCGCCGGACAGGAAGATCGACTTTGCCGTTTCCGTCGGCGCCGATCCCGCGCGCGGCCCGACGCTGCGGCTGAAGGCGACGAACCGGCGCGCGACGGCGCGGGGCGCCTGCGCCTATGCCGAGCGGACGTGGACGGAACAGCCGTTCTTCTCCCTGCGCGGGCGGCAGGCCTTCGGCGTCTGGATCAGGGGCGACGGCAAGGGGGCGGTGCTCGCGATCGAGATCGCCACGCCGCACCTCTATCATCTTGCGCGCTCTCCGCATCTCGTCAAGCTTGACTTCACGGGCTGGCGGCGCTTCACGTTCCTGTTGCGCGAGCGCGAGGCGCGCGAGGCGTATGGCCACGACTGGCCTTACGGCATCAACCCGATGATCGTCTGCGCGACCGTGCTCGACGTCGAGCACGTCGACAACGTGCGGCTTGCGCTGAACGAGCTGCCGCCGGGCGCCGAGACGGAAGTCGAGATCTCCGAGATGCAGGCGCTGCCAGTCGCGTGGAACGCCTCGCGCGACATGGCGCTGACGGTCAACGGCGCGGACGTCGCGCTGCCGTTCGGCCTGGCGGGCGGCGAGTACGCCGAACTGGAGGATGGCGCGTGGCGGCGCCATTCCGTCGCCGGAGACCTTCTCCAGGTCGCGCCGGGCCCTCGGCTCGAGCTGAAGGCCGGGGCGAACGAGCTGTCGTATCGGGGGACGGGCTCTGACGGCGGCCCCTCGCGGATCGAGGCGACCGTCTTCGCCGTCGGCGCAGGGCGCCCCGCGCTCAAGCCGCGCGCGACGTGGACGGACGCGCAGAGGCGGTCGCTTGCCTACGAGGCCGTCATGCCCTCGACCTATGCGCCTTCGCGCGGCGTCGTCGACCTGGAGCCGATCGTCGTCCGCGCGGGCGAAAAGGCCCGCGTCGAGCTGACGGTCGACGGCCCCGTCAACCGCCCGGCGCTGAATGCGTACGGCGAGCGGTGGACGTTTGACGTGCGCGTGGCGCGCGGGCATCGGCTCTACTGCCGGGACGGGCGGGACTGGTGCGTCAAGGACGCGCGCCGGAACGTCGTGGCGTCCGGGAGGCTGGCGCGGGCGCTCCCGGTTCTCTCGGGGCGCACGGCCTTTGACGTCACGTGCGCCGATCCGGCGTCCGCCGACGCGCGGCTCGACTTCGTCAAGCGGCAGGTCGAAGACGCGCCGACGTATTTCGAGGAGCACGAGGTCAGGGTGCGCTCGTCGCTGGACGGGACGTCGCAGCCGTCGTACTTCTTCCCCGCCGCCGTGCGCCCCGGCGAAAAGGCGCCGCTGCTGGTCTTCTTCCACACCTGGAGCTACGGCCTTTCGCGCACGGACGTCTACCACGACGCGCTGAAGGCCTGCCGCGCGCGCGGCTGGTCGCTCCTCTGCCCGGACTTCCGAGGCCCGAACGATACGCCGCAAGGCTGCGGCAGCGACCTTGCCGTGCAGGACGTCGCCGATGCCGTCGCGTGGGCGAAGGCGAACTTCCCGACGGACGACGACCGCGTCTACGCGATGGGCGCGTCGGGCGGCGGGCACATGGCGCTGCTCATGGCCGGACGGCATCCCGGGCTCTGGGCCGGGTGCGCGGCGTTCTGCCCGCCCGCCGACCTGCTCAAGTGGCACGCGGCGAGCCGCGCGCTTGGACACGACTACTGGCGGCAGCTTGAACGGGCGTGTGGCGGTTCGCCGGACGTCCGGCGCGCGGAATACCTGCGCCGCTCGCCAGTCTCCCATCTCCGAAAGGCGAAGGAGGCGAACGTCAACGTGATGCTGGTGACGGGCATTCACGACGGGCACCGGGGCAAGGGGTCCGTGCCGGTGTCGCAGGCGATCGACTGCTACAACCTGCTGGCGCGTGACGGGGACGGCATTTCCGCCGAGACGGCGGCTTTCGTGACGGAGAACGAGGCGGTTCCGCCCGCCGAGCGCTTCCGGGGAGCGGATCCGTTCTATGGCGCCGACCATCCCGTGCTGCTGCGCCGGACGTCCGGCAATGTGCAGCTGACGATCTTCGAGGGCGCGCACGGCGGCAACGCGCAGGCGGCGCTGGACTGGCTTGCGCGCCAGCGTCGGGGGAAGCCGGCCGACTGGTCGCTTCCGCGCGAAGGCGATTCGTCCTATGCCGACATCGCGAAATGAGGGGGAGGCTCGCATGAAGGTTCGGATGCGCATGACGATGTGCGTGGCCGTCGCGTCGCTGTCGGCGATGGCGGGGCGGGCGGATCGCACGGTGACGTCGCTGTCGGGTCCGGGGTGGACCCTGGACGGCGCGCCGGTTGCCGTGCCCCACACGTGGAACGCCGCGGACGGGGCGGACGGCGGCGAGAACCCGAGGGGGACGTTCACCTCGTGCCGCGCCTCGTCCTACGTGCGAAAGGCCGCGACGTACGCGCGCGCACTGCCCGACCCGACGCCAGGCCGACGGCAGTTCGTCAAGTGCCACGGCGTGTCCGTCAAGGCGATCCTGCGCGTGAACGGGCGCGAGGTCGGCCGCCATCGCGGGGCGTTCACCGCCTTCGCGTTCGAGGTGACGGACTTCCTGCGGCCGCGCGGAAACGTCCTTGAGATCGTCGCGGACAACACGCTGGACGAGGACGTGCCGCCGATCGTCGGGGACTTCACGCTCTACGGCGGCGTCTACCGCGACGTCGCGCTCATCGAGACGGATCCCGTCTGCATTGATCCCGTGACGGACGGCGCGGACGGCGTCGTGCTGGAGCCGGACGCCGCGACGGGCGAGGTTGTCGCCCATGTGCGGGTTCTCGGCGGCACGAACGAGGTGCAGCGCTTCCGCTTCGCGAACCCCCGGCTCTGGTCGCCCGAGACGCCGCACCTGTATGCCGTCACCGTGCAGGTCACGCAGAGGGGTTCCGCCGACTCGGTCAGGATCCCGTTCGGCTTCCGGACCGTCCGGCTCGACGGGACGGGCTTTTCCCTCAACGGCGTGAAGCGCAAGCTGCGCGGCGTCTGCCGCCACCAGGACCGCGAGGGCAAGGGCTGGGCGGTCTCGGCGGATGACGAGCGCGAAGACGTGGCGCTGATGAGGCGGATGGGGTGCGATGCCGTCCGCGCCACGCACTATCCGCAGAGCCGGGACTTCCTCGACGCCTGCGACCGGCAGGGCCTCCTGGTCTGGTGCGAGACCGCGCTCGTCAACGAGGTGACGTTTTCAGACGCGTTCCATGCGAACATGCTCCAGCAGGCGCGCGAAATGGTCGCGCAGCGCCGCAACCACCCCTCCGTCGTCCTGTGGGGGCTGTTCAACGAGATCTACAGCGGTTCGCGTCAGGCAGACGGCTCGATCGAGAGATACCTCGCCGAAGTCCGGGACCTCCTGCACCGTCTCGATCCGACGCGCCCGGTCGTCTGCGCCTCGAACCAGTACGGGCGCCGGGAGCTGAACCGGCTGCCTGACGCGTGCGCGTTCAACGTCTACCCCGGCTGGTACGATGCCGCGCCGTGGTACGTCCGGCGGCTCGACCGCCGCGGCACGGGAATGGAGGAGCTGCTGCGGACGCTTCGCGCGACGAACGGGCTTGCGACGGTCGGCGTCGGCGAATACGGCGCGGGCGGAAGCGTGAACCGGCATTCGGACCCGTTCGAGCAGACGGCGTTCGCGCATCGCCGGGACAGCGAGGAGTATCAGGCGTTCTTCCATTATGCGAACTACCGGGCGATTCGCGACGACGACCGGGTCTGGGGCTCGTTCGTCTGGGAAATGTTCGATTCGGGGTCGGACGCCCAGAACGAGCCGGGGCGCCCCGGCTGCAACACGAAGGGGCTCGTCGAGTTTGATCACGTGACGCCGAAGGACGCCTTCTACTTCTACAAGGCGAACTGGAACCCCGAGCCGCTGCTGCACCTCGTGGGCGCGCGACGGACGTCCGCGGCGCGCCGCACGACATCCGTCTTCGCGTTCTGCAACGCCGGGCGCGTCCGGCTGACGGTCAATGGCGCGACGGTCGGCGAGCAGGACCCGGACGACCGAATGGCGGTCATCTGGGACGGCGTCGCGCTGAGGCCGGGCGAGAACGAGATCGAGGTCTCGTGCGGCGCGTTGCGGGAACGTTGCGTCCTGCAGGCGCCCTCGGACGAAAAGAGCAAAAGAAAAGGCGATTTTTGCATTCCCATTCGCGCCGGATTTTGATAAAATACCCTCCGTTCGAGACGCAACAGGAAGTTGCCCTCGTTAAGGAAGGAATCAGACATGAACCGACGCGAATTCTTGCAGATGGCCGCCTGTGCGGGCGGCGCGACCGTGCTGGACGGGTGCCGATGCCCGTTGTTGGGCGGGCCGACCGAACGTGTGCCGTATGGGGACACGGTGGGCGACCGCCTCTGGATGTGGGGGCACCATGCGGACTCGTTTGCCTCGATGAAGGGCTCGAACGAGCAGTACAACCTGCCGTTCGGGCGGCGCATCGACATGGCGGCGGCCTGCCGCGAGATGAACATCCCCGGCTGTTTCGTCGTCCGCTGGCGCAACCTGCCGGGCAAGTCGGACCTGCCGGCGTACATGAGGCAGTTCCGGGACACGAAGCGCGTCGGGTTCTCGATCACGGACAGTTCCGTCGAGACCTTTGACGAGAAGGTCCGCCTCGGCCTGGAGCTGGCGGACGCGATGCCCAACCTGACGACGCTCGTCATGGACGACTACTTCAACGGCGACCACAAGAAGCTGGGGCTGGAGAAGCAGCGGCAGGTGCGGCGCGAGACGGAACGCCGGGGAATGAAGCTGGGGAGCGTCCTCTATGCGGACACGAACGGCGTCAAGGTCGAGTACCGCGAGGCCCTGGATCTCTGCGACGAGCTGACGTTCTGGTTCTGGAACGGCAAGAACGTTGGGATGATCGAGGAGCAGGTCGGAAAGCTGCGCGACCTGGTTGGCCCTGAGAAGCCGATTCTGCTCGGGCAGTACATGTACGACTTCGGCGGCAAGAAGCCGCTGGCGGGCGCGGACATGGAGCGGCAGCTCGCGGCGACGTCGCGCCTCCTCGCGCAGCGTGCGATTCACGGCGTCATCTTCCACTGCACGCCGCTCGTCGACATGGATCTCGATGCGGTGAAGGTCTCGAAGGCCTGGATTCGCGAAAACGCAACCAAGGCGTGGGGCGCCTGATTTCCGCAAGTAGCCACCGTCGGCCGGGTCGCCGACCTCATGCGGAGAATTTCCATGTTCGTTGACGGGACTGTCCGGGCGGTTCGTTCGGAACTTTGGTATAATTCGCCCCATGAAGGCTCTGGCGGCACTCTTTCTCATTCCACGGACGGCGCTGGACGTGACCGTCCCACCGTTGCCGTTTG
>CAKTZA010000008.1 GCA_934635045.1 uncultured Kiritimatiellota bacterium
GTCAGGCGCAGCGGTAGCGGCGCCCCTTTGCCAGCCGTCGGAGTTTCTATACCCCGCTGTTCAGTGACCCATTACGATATTTCTACTCACACGGTTGACATTCGCGAACGGAATGTGATATACTACGCGCTGTTTTCCTACCACAGAGGTGGGAACAAAAACAGAAAGGAAGCAAAGACATGGCTAAGATGGCAAAGACGATTTTGGAGAAGGTGGGCGGCACGCCGCTCGTCGAGATCTCGAACAAGCTCAACAAGGGCGGCGCGCGTGTGCTCGCGAAGGTCGAGTTCTTCAACCCTGGCGGCAGCGTCAAGGATCGTATCGCGCTCGCGATGGTCGAGGACGCCGAGAAGCGCGGCGTCCTGAAGCCCGGCGCGACGCTGGTCGAGCCGACGAGCGGCAACACGGGCGTCGGCCTCGCGCTCGTCGCGGCGGTCAAGGGCTATCACCTCGTCCTCACCATGCCCGAGACGATGAGCATCGAGCGCCGCAAGCTCGCGGCGGCCTATGGCGCGGAAATCGTCCTCACGCCCGGCACGGAGGGCATGAAGGGCGCGATCGCGAAGGCGGACGAGATCGCGGCGACGCGCGGCGGCATCATCCTGCAGCAGTTCGAGAACCCGGCGAATCCGGCCTACCACCAGATCACGACGGGCCCGGAGATCTGGGCGGACACGGACGGGCAGGTCGATGCGTTCGTCGCGGGCGTCGGCACGGGCGGCACGCTGACGGGCACGGGCAAGTACCTGCGCTCCGTCAAGCCGGACATCGCCCTCTACGCCGTCGAGCCGGACACGAGTCCGGTGCTCTCGCAGGGCAAGGCGGGCCCGCACAAGATCCAGGGCATCGGCGCGGGGTTCGTCCCGAAGGTGCTGGACACGAGCCTCATCACGAAGGTGATCACGGTCTCGGCGGAGAACGCGGGCCAGACGGCGCGCGCGGCGGCGGCGCAGGAGGGGCTTCTCGTCGGCATCTCGTCCGGCGCGGCGCTCTGGGCGGCGCTGGAGCTCGCGAAGACGCCGGAGTACGCCGGCAAGACAATCGTCGCGTTGCTCCCCGACACGGGCGAGCGGTACCTGTCGACGTGGCTCTTCTCGTGAGGAGATTTCCGGCAAACATCTCATCAGGGCCTGGCCCGCAGACCAGGAAGACAGGAGGAGGAGACAATGAGCGAACAGAAACTGCATCCCGAGACGCTGGCGGTTCACGCCGGCTGGAACGGTGACCCGGCGACGGACGCCTGTGCCGTGCCCGTCTACCGCACGACGGCCTACAACTTCAAGAGCGCGCAGGACGGCGCGGATCGCTTCGCCCTCAAGAAGGCGGCGAACATCTACGCCCGCCTCATGAACCCGACGGAAGACGTCCTCGAAAAGCGCCTCGCGGCGCTGGAGGGCGGCGCGGCCGCGCTGACGCTCGCGTCCGGCACGGCGGCCATCTACTTCACGGTCACGAACATTGCGGAGACGGGGTCGGAGTTCGTCTCGGCCGACAACGTCTACGGCGGCACCTACGTGCAGTTCAACACGATCCTGCCGCAGTCGAACAACATCCACGTGAAGTGGACGCACCTCAACGACTTCGCGGCCGTCGAGGCGGCGATCAACGAGAAGACGCGCTTCGTCTACGTCGAGACGATCGGCAACCCCGCGCTCGGCGTCGCCGACATCGAGAAGTACGCCGAGGTCGCCCACAAGCACGGCCTGCCGCTCGTCGTGGACGCGACGTTCTCGACGCCGATTCTCGAACACCCGATCCAGTGGGGCGCGGATGTCGTCATCCATTCGCTCTCGAAGTGGATTGGCGGACACGGCGCGGGCATCGGCGGCGTGGTGATCGATGCGGGGAAGTTCGACTGGACGCAGAAGGGCAATCCGCTCTACGTCGAGCCGGACACCGGCTACCACGGCATCAAGTGGGGCGAGGCGATCGGGTCGCTCGCGTTCATCACGCGCCTGCGCACCGTCGCCCTGCGCAACCAGGGGCCGACGCTCTCGCCGGACGCGAACTGGATCTTCCTGCAGGGCGTGGAGTCTCTGCCGCTCCGCATCGCGCGGCACAGCGAGAACGCGCTCGCGGTCGCGAAGTACCTGAAGGCCCATCCGAAGGTGGCGTGGGTGCGCTATCCGGGCCTCGCCGATGATCCGAGCTACGAACTCGCCCAGAAGTACCTGCCGAACGGACAGGGCGGCATGGTCGTCTTCGGCATCAAGGGCGGCGCGGCGGCGGGCGTCAAGGTCGCGGACGGACTCAAGCTCTTCACGCAGCTCGCCAACGTCGGCGACGCGCGCTCGCTCGTGATCCATCCGGCGTCCTCGACGCACTCGCAGCTCACCGAGGAGGAGCAGATCGCGGCGGGGCTTCCGCCGGAGCTCATCCGCCTCTCGATCGGCATCGAGCACATCGACGACATCCTCGCCGACCTCGAACAGGCGCTCGCACAGGCGTAAGGCAAGCACCCCAAAAACAACAAACAAAACCAGACCACTGGCCCAGTTGTCCGCAAAGACGCTGGGCCAAAAACAGAAACAAAATACTATCATCAAGGTAGAGAAAGAAGAAAAACATGAAGAACATTCCTGAATACGTTCGTTACGTCCTCTCCGGCGCCGTGAGCGCGCTCGTGGCCTCGTCCGCATGGGCGGGCGTGCCGCTCAATAACCTCCAGGGCACGGGCGGCATCGCCTTCAACCCCTTGGCCTACACGGCGGGCCGCGCGTGGGACGGCGGCGAGACGAACGCCCTGAACGGCATCGTCTCCAAGCCGCAGGTCGGCGAGTGGTACGTGAACCTGACGGACACGGACATCAACTGGTTTGCTCGGCGCGGCGGTGACGCTCTTTGACCGGCTGGAGATCTCCGGCGGCTACGGGGCGGTGAACGCGCACAAGTACGGCGACAACGCGATCAATACCTACAATGTCGGCGCGAAGCTGCGCTTCTTGGACGAGAACGCCTTCGATACGTCGTGGGTGCCGGCGCTGGCGGTCGGCGGCGTCTACAAGTACACGGACTCGCAGACGGTCGATGCGCTCGGCCTTGACCACGACGGCTTCGACGGCTACGTGGTCGCGTCCAAGCTCGTGACGCAGACGCCGGTTCCCGTGCTGCTGTCGGTCGGCGGACTCGTCTCGGACGAGGTGGTCAACGGCGTCGTGGGGCATAACGACTACGGTGCGGCGGTGTTCGCGAACATCGACCTCATCCCGGTCGAGCAGGTGGCGATCGGCTTCGAGTACAAGCAGGGCGTGGACGTCGGCGACGGCATCAGCAACCACGACTACTTCGACGGACACGTCGCGTGGTTCGTGACGGATTCGCTGACGCTCGTCGGCGCGTACGCCTACACGGGCGACAAGGACAAGTTCTATCGCGACGGCAGCACGAAAGACCTCGGCGTGGGTGGCGGCTTCGTCCTCTCGGCCCAGTACCAGTTCTGATCCGTGCGGAACGGTCTGCGATGCCCGGCAATGTGCCGGGCATCGCCGCTGCGTTTTTCGACAGGATCCTCTGGGGCCTGTCCCCACCGTTCTACGGGGCCTGTCCCCATCGTTCCTCTGGGGCCTGTCCCCACCGCTCCCTGGGGCCTGTCCCCACCACTCCTTCCGTGGTGAGAACTCAACATTGACTCGAATCCCCTGCGCCCCCTCTGTGCCAGCGGCGAAGCCGCGCCTTGTGGCAAAGGAACGAAGTTTCGGAGCGAATGAATGGCGTTTTAAAGGGATTTAAGCGGGGCTTCGTTTTTCAAGTCTTAGCCGCAAGGAGGGCGCAGAGAAATAGCCTTGTATCCTTCATAAGGACTCCGTGCCTCCCTGTCTCCGCTTTCTCCGTGTTCAGCGACAGCATTTTCCTTTGCCGCCCCTTCGCCCGATTTGACGGCCTTTGGCGGAACGTGGTATAATTCGCGCTGATTTCGTCGGGCGGGATGTGCTTCGCCCGATGACGACCGCAAGGTCGGATGGCTCTTTGAAACGGCTGACGGGCACAGACGTCAGCCATCGGCTGAATGGATTCTAAAATTAGGTCTGACCTGATTTTAGAATTTGGACGGCAAAACCTTTTGCCTGCGGTTGCACACTGGGCCGAAAGGAGAAGGACTCGCGGAAACCCATCCGAGGCCCGCGAGGCGTACGCAGTCCTGCGTATTTGGCTTTGTGCGAAACGACCAAATTTCCATTCTGAAGCCGAATATGTGGGATGCGTCGCGTGTCAATCACACGCGGCGTGTCCTCTATTCCGTGTTTCAGAAAGGCGCTTGGTCGTGCCTTGCACAAGACATAGATGTGAAGACACGCCGTTCCTTTTTCTGCGCCCGACGGCTGTGCCTTGATAATGTGGGCGCAAAGATAAGGAAGACAATCGGAATGAAGCACAAACAGTTGAGTCTTATGGCGTTGTTTGTTCTGGCAAACATGGCCTTGTCCGCCCATGCTGTCGCCCTGAATCAATCTTACGAACCGGCTACCGTCGCGTCATACAAGGTCAAGGCAGATGCGGGCAATGCACAGGATCAATACTTTTATGCACGGGCGTTGCTGTTTGGGTGGGGCGTCAAAAAGGACACGGCCAAGGCGATGGAATACGCGCAGCGCGCTGTCGATCAAGGCTATGAACGAGCCCTCCGTCTCGTGGCGAATGGCTATGAAGAGGGATGGCTGGGCGAGACAAACATGGCACGGGCCGCCGTGTGCCACGCAAACTTTGTCCGGTTTGCGCAAAAACAAGCCGAGGCGGGTGATGCCTCTGCCATGTGCCTTTTGGGTGCTGCTTATTGTGCCGGACAGGGCGTTGCTCAAGATCAGGAGCTTTCGTGGCAATGGTTCTATCGAGCGGCGACGAATGATGATGCGGTTGCGCTCTTTCTCGTCGGCCGGAGCTACGCCAACGGCAAAGGCGTCCCAAAGGATTTGGCGCGTGCTGTAGCGATGATGGAACGATCGGCCGAATTGGGGTATCCTGACGCAATGGGGTTTCTTGGGCAGGCCTATTTGCATGGAGGCTGGGCCGTCGAGAAGAATCCCGAACGCGGCTTTGCGTGGTGCGAGAAAGCCGCCAGAATCGGCGTTGTTGAGGCGATGAGGAACCTCGGCTTGGAGTATGAGCATGGCATCCGGGCAAATGCGTCGTTGGCTGTCTCTTGGTATCGAAAGGCGGCGGAGAAAGAAGACCCTGAAGCGTTGTGCAGATTGGGACTGCTGTACTGCCATGGCGGATTGGGGCTCCAGACAAATTATGTGAAAGGGGTTTGCTGCTTGCGTCAGGCGGCCGAAAAAGGACATGTTGAAGCCATGTTCTTCATGGGCGATGCCTATCGTCTCGGCTGGGTATCGGACAGTGACGGAACCGCTGCGTTTGCCTGGTATCTTCGTTCGGCCGAAGCGGGAGATAAAGATGCAATGTATGTCGTGGCTCTGTATTATGCCGATGGAAAATTTGGATTTCCATCCGATAGGGAGCTATCTTTACTTTGGTTGAGAAAGGCGGCCGAGGCCGGCAACGAGAGAGCCTTGCGAAAGTTGGACGAGATGCAGAAGCGCGAAAAGTGAACTGGCCTCATGGAATATTGTTTTGATCAAGTAACAAATAAGTAAAAAGGAGCAAAAGCATGAAGAAACGGATTCTTGCCGCGAGCACTGCGGCAATCTTGACAGGATGTGTCGCGGTGCGGCAGAATGACGGCGGCGAATCGAACGTGCGTCCGTATATCGTGAAGGACAAGGTTCATGAGAAGTACGAAGTCGGCAAGGAGAAGGTCAAGGCGACCGATTCGGTGAACTGCCTGCTGTTCTTCATCCGTTGGGGGTCGAAAGCGAAGCACATCGCCGACATGACGGATGCGAGCGGGGCCACGCTGATCGGGCGTGCCAAGAACGGTGCCTATGCGATTGCCTGCGATGCGGCCGATTGTGATGCGCTCGTCGGGACAAAATACAAGGTCACGGCACGGAACTTCTTCGTCCCGGTCTTCGAGGAATCCGCCTTTCTCAAGGAACCCGTCGACGAAGGCCATGTTGCGCTTCACCGCGCACAGCATGACCCGGACGATGGATCTCGTCTGCTTCGCCGTGCGCTTCCTCGACTTCGCGTGGGCGAGGTACCTCTTGCGCAGAACCTTCCGGTAGGTGCGCGGACGGCGCTTGCCCGACGCGGGGTCGTGCAGCCTGTCGATCATCGCATCGAGCTTCACGCGGGCCTCGTTGAGGAGGGAGAAGTCCTGGGGGAAGCGGATGTTCGACGGCGAGCAGGTGGCGTCGAGGATCATGGTCCCCATGTTCCCGTTCGCGGCGGGCGACTCGGGCTTGTCCCCGGCATGCGCAGGCGTCGAATTCGCCCTCTTGAGGAAGATCTCGTTGACTTTGACGAGGAAATCCTTGCCGAGGCGCTTGCGGAATTCGGGAAGAACCCCGTGCTTGACCGGGCTTGTCCGCTGAAAGGACTGGAGACCGAGGAAGTACTGATAGGATACGTTTCGCGCGATCTCCCTGACGAGCCTGCGGTCGCTGAGGTTCGCCCGCTTCTGGATGATGAGCGATCCCAGCGCCATGCGGGCGGACGCGGCGGGACGCCCGCGTCTGGACTTGAAGAGCGCACTGTACTCGGCCTCGACGGCGGCCCAGTCGATCATGTCGGCGAGAATGACATACTCGTCCTTCGGATTGAGCTTCATCCCGCAGGACTGGTTGAATCCGTCGAAGGTCAGCTGCTGCTCTTTTGCGGTCTTGTACATGCGTCTTGCTCCACCATGTGCGGGGATATCGGGCACCCCCATCGGTTTTGTTTGCACATGGTATAGCATATTTAGTTGAAGATATCAAGCGGACTGGCGGATTTGTGACAATCTATGATTTAATGGGCAGACACTAACTAAAGACACATAAGGAGTTGCGATGGGATTGTTTTTTAACACGTGTCATGCTCTTGTTGACAAGATCACAAAACGGGCTCTCACGGGCGATGCCCTTGAAAATGCGCGGAATGATCCGAGTTGGCCGATCTGCGGCAATAAAGTCTCCAGATTCTCGCATTTTTGTAGCGCATGCGGAAGCCCTGCTCCTGGCAGTTGGCGAAAATGCCCAAAATGCGGAAAGTGGATCGGAAATGATTCTCATTTCTGTCCGCATTGCAGTACATCACTCTATCCAGGTGATCACGCATCAATTGCTGGCGGTGTTTGGCGAAAAGGTCCTGAATTGTTCGCTCAGCGCTTTGAGATAGGAGATGTTCTTCAATCACTCGGACAAGAATTGCAGGTGCAAGAAGGAACTGCTGCGATCCTAATGGACGCTGGCGAGGTGAAAGACGTTTTCAGGGAGGGGGGCGCTCACATAGGGAGCGTTGCGTCAAGTTCAAGCAGTGTGGTTATCGTTGATATCGCAGAGGTGATTGTTCCTGTTCATATTGAGTCGTTGCGTACATCTGAACATATTCCAATCGAATTCTATGGTGAGATAGTCCTGCGGTTTAAGGGGGACAAGAACGCGGCCAAGGCGTTTTGCAGTAATGCCCTCAAGGGCGCGCGAACCTTTACATTCGCACAGATAGGTACTCGTGCTGAGCCGGTGTTGCGGCATGCCCTTGACGAAATGTGCATGACTTCGACGCTCGAAGATTTGGTGAAGGATCCGCAGCGACGAATTCTTCTGCAGGGATGTATAGAGAAGAGCCTCGAGGAGGAGTTTTCCTCGTGCGGATTGGAGCTAATTCGTGTTTCGTCTTCTGAATTCTCGGGGAAAGAATATGAAGAACTTGAAGCTCGGCTTGGCGATGCTGAAGTGGCGCGTCGCGAAGCTGAATACAAGGCGGCACTTGAGAAGGCATTGCGAAAGATTCATGATCAGGCAGAAAGGGATACGGGCAAGGCGGCTTTTGATTTACGCGAATATAAGGAGTTGCTTGATAACGAGTATCGCGTTAGTTCTGCGACACGGGAGCGTGAGTTTCAGCTTCTAAAGCGCACATGGGAACACGATGACATTGCTCATCGCCAATTACTTGAGATCGAGGAACTTCAGCACAAGCATGATGTTGAAAATAGAGCGGCGGAACATGAACTATCGAAGAACCGCAAGATAGATGAATATAGACAGGAGAAAGCAATTTCGGATGCACAGGTCGCCACGCACGTGCAGAAACTTCAGACGGAACAGAATGTTGAAGATGCAAAGAAATGGCTTGATGTCCGCGCTCTGAAGGAATCTCTCAGGCAAAAAGCAAAGGATGAGGCGGCATCTCGGCGGAAGGGGATGTCATTAAATGAGCTGTTGCTTGACGTGGAAGATCCCGGAATGCGAACTGCGCTTTTGGAGGTGTTGCGTGTTCAGCGCAATGCCAGCATGACACCAGAACAGATTCTGGCGGAACTTGGCAAGGAATCGGCAAACGAGCGGATTGTATCCAAACTTGAGGAATTGTACCGCGCGGCATCCGAACGCGAGGACAAGAACCTTTCGAAGATGTTGGAGCCGGCCATTGAAGCGGCCAAGCGGCCCGCGCAAACGCCAAGTCCGATTATTACATGATCACTTGTCCCAAATGTGGCCGATTGACGGCAGAAGGCGTATTCTGTGGTCGATGCGGTTCCGAACTTCCTTCAGAGTCGCAGTTGCAGACGGCCAGGCGTGATGGGAATTGCCATGCGGGTGGACTTGATGAATGCGGAACGGCAAGCGTCTTGCAGGGGCAGCAGCCTTTCGACAGTAATCCCAACCTCGAATTTGATCGGTCTTGCCCGTTGTTTGAAAACGTAAATAGCATTTTGCGTTTTCGCTTTGTTCCTCAAGGACAGGGGACTCTTGAGAATGTGGTCATCACATTTACGAATTGTGATTCGCCCAAGAGGCCTGTTCACCGCATCGGCCGCATTAGTCAAGTGTACGAATTCCCTGTGCAGTTTCCGCCGCAGTGCTTGGGTCTGCAGGCGTGGGATGTTTTGGTTGAATACTCTTCGAGAAGCCGGAGATATAAGTTGACGGGATGCTTTCAGGTCATAGTCAAGCCCGTTGGGTCCCTCAAGCGAGGGGTAGAGGATTTTAACATCAAGATAGAGACAAACATTGGCAATGTAAGCCAGGCGAGCGATGTTACCGTTAATTCAAACTGTGCGGAGAGTCTCGCCTGTTTGCTTGCGTCGACCGATCCGTTCGAGGAGATGAATCGGGTGTACTCGTCGAAGCTGCGACAGTGGAGTTCAATTCCGTTGCTGGACGATGGCAGGATGGTCGACTTGCCGCCAATGCCTGTAAATGCGCGGGCAGAGCATATTGAGTTGATCATCGAGAATCGGCATTTCCATTTCTTTGCCAAGCGAACGATCAAATTCGGTCGCAAGAAAGAGGTGAATGACATTTCTCTGAGGCCTGTTCCAGGTGCGGGTGAAGCGGCTTCGGCACCTTATTGCAGGGTCAGTCGTGAACAGTGCTTTTTTGAGCATTCGGGGTCAAATGTGTTATTGTCGGATGGTAGCCGTAATTCGATGGGTATTCTTCAGCAGTCGTCAGGGGGAACGTTCCTGAATGGAGAACGGCTGATAATCTCAAAAGAACTCCCGGCTGGAACGGTTGGCGTCGTATCTTTTGGGGGCGACCATCACGGAGGCGGACTGTCGCTTGACATTAGGGTTTGTGAACCTTCGAAGGCGTGTACGACATGTCCGTATGTGGATACACACTGGTGTGCGAATGGAACGCGCCCGACATTGGTTCTGTCCCGTCGTGATGCCATTCAGGAGAAGTTTATTGGACTCTGGAGTTGCTTTTCTCTTGGTGAGGCGGATCCGTCTTTCGCAGGGGTTACCATTCTCCGAAAGGATGGCGCTTTTGCCTATCGTTTCGAGGATGGCCGGTCAGGTTGGCTCGTTCCGGGGTCTTCTGTTCAGATGGATATTGGCTTCGTGACTGTTGCATGAATTAGGAGGTAAGCGATGAACGACAAGTCCATGAATGACGCTGTTACGATGCGGTCGAAAGGATCGGCGATCTTGGGGAGAATAGACCAGTACGATATCGAGCGCAAATTGGGCGGGGGCGGTTTTGGCTCAGTTTACCTTGCTTTGGACAAGGTGGCTGGAATTAAAGTGGCTGTAAAAGGCTTGTCTCCGCTTGTGAAGAACAACATGGAGGAATTGGACCGCATTCGTGAAAATTTTGCGCTTGTCTCACGTTTGCATCATCCCCATATTTCAGCCGCACTTTGTTTGCACAAGGCAAGTGATGTTTTCTATGATGACAAGACAGTGCGCGAAGACTTAAGCGTATCGGTAGGCGACATGCTTACGGTTATGGCTTTTGCGCCAGGCGTCACTTTGTCACAATGGCGTCGCCAGTTCCCCAAACAACGTGTTCCTTTGGATAAAGCCGTTTTGATAACACACCAAATTGCAGATGCGCTTGATTATGCACACTCACAGGGGGTACTTCACCGAGACATAAAGCCATCGAATGTGATGATTGAGACGCGACAGGATGGTTCAATCATTACACATGTGCTTGATTTTGGCCTTGCGGCCGAACTGCGCTCGTCTATGGGACGCGTATCCAGAGAGATCCATGATACAAGCGGCACGCGTCCCTACATGGCACCTGAACAATGGCGCGGCGCAAAGCAGGGACCGGCCACGGATCAGTATGCGCTTGCCACTGTCTTTTATGAGATGGTTTTAGGGGCAGTTCCGTTTGCTTCGGCGTTTGAGTGCGGCGATCCCATTGTCATGATGACAGCCGTTTGCAATCAAGAGCCAGAATTGCCAGAGTGCCCATATGCCGAGCAATTGCGCCGTGCGCTTTCCAAAAACATGGAGGACAGGTTTGCCACCTGCCTTGAATTTGCCAAGAGTATAGGGGGAGATGAAGATGTAGCTTCGGCTCCAATTTCTGGGCGCTCAAGTGGAGGCAACGAGTTCCAGGAAAAGGTGGCGTTGCTGAAAAGGGTCGATGAATTGATTTCGGATGTTCGCAATCGTGTTGCCCCGTGTACGGCCGGTAATGTTGTGTCCTTGGTGCAGGCCATTGTGATTGCGCGAGAAGAAATGAAAGCGTCAAGGATCTCTCGATGTCGTGAGATTGAGAGATCTATTTTGAAGATGCGGCAAGAGGTTGATGCTTTGTTGGATCAGTGGTGTCGGCGAGAGTCACTTAAAAAGAAATGTAAGCTCAGTATTTCAACTGTCCCAGATTACGTTACGGCACCTTCCGTCCAGCTCATCAGACAGCAGCTTGAGCAGAAGTTTAAGGAGTTGGCGAGTTCAAGTCCAATCGATCTTGAATTGTGCGACGAGGAACTGGAGCGGGTGTCAAAATCGCTCAAGGGCGAGATGGACTGGCGGAAACAATTTGTTGAGAAGTTCACGAAACTTGCAGAGCGCTTGACATCGTGTACGAGTCGACATCAGGGAGAACGGAGCATCCTTAATTTAAGGGAAACGTTTGACAAGTTGTTTCATGGCGTGAACTCTGTGGATTCTGTAAAGTTGGATTCTCTGTTTCGAGAGGCAGAGCAAGTCGTGGAGCGGGCGCGTGTTCTCGCTTATAGATTTGACAAGAGTGAAGAGATTGTTAGAATTGTGCAGGAAATCCAAGGGCATTCTGATTGTGTACAGGGGGCAGAACAATGCAAAGAGTCTGAAAGCCTTGTCGAGATTAAGGTTGAAAGTGAAGAATTAAGGCGGCAGGCTGACCCGACAAAAGATGTGGATCTTGATTCCATAGCATCTCAATCTCATAAGTTGTTAGAGAGGGCAATATCCACAGATAAAGATTTTCAGCACCGAAAGACGGTACTCTTTCGTGCGAACGAGATTAGTGACGAGATTAATCATCTTGCATCATCAATGGATTCATGTCCTGAAAAGCATTGTCTGATAAGAGCAATGGATGAGGCGGAAGTTAGCAGGATGGGCAAGATAAAGAATGAAGCAAGTGCTTTATTGCTTCAGATGAGGCTTGGGAATATTCAAGAGATAGATGATCTTCTTCTTCAGAGCGAAGAGAAACTGGAAGAAATGAAGTCATTGAAGGAAGATCTTGAATCTCGAAAGAATATGATTGATTTGGGTGTTAAGTTGCTGACAATAATTGTTGTTTTTATATGTGTGATTTGCCTGATTTGTGTAACTTGTGGTGGGCTGTTGTTGGCGTATATTTGGATTAGAGGGCCCAAAGAATCTTGGGACACTGTGAAGTATTGGTATTATAAAGCCAAGGCTTATTGTGTGGGATTTACGAAGGCTGCGTTGAGATGCATGAAGACGCGAAAGGAGAGAAAGGAGAAATATAGTGAAGAGACGAAATATGAATTTTGTGAAGTTGAAGTTTGTTAGTCGCATAGTTATTTGGATGAACGATCGCGTCCTGAATCCAAGGTTCAAGTCGAGTATGTTGGCGAGGTGGTACACATGAAACGATTCATATGGCTGCGCGGATTTGGCGGGGGATTGGTCGCAGGCGCTCTTCTGGCGGTCGGGGGCCTTGCCTGTCTGGCTGTCGTGATATCCCTTCTTCCGGATGATACGGGCGACTGTCATTGCTTTGACCTTGACGGGAGTCCAGAGGCCGCGTCAAGCGCCGACGCATCGCCGACGAATGCGGTTCCGCTCGCCGAAGAGAGGTGCGCCGCTTCCCATGCGTACATGTTCTTCTCCCTGTCCGAAAAGGGCGCTTTGCCCCTGAACGCCTATTCGCGTCTCCGCCCCCTTCAGCGGCTGGGATTTCAAGGGGCGTTGCCGCGACGGACGCTGTCTCGTGACGGTGCCGGCCGTGGACGGACATCCCGAAGAGGAGGTCGATGTCTCGGACCATGTGCGCCGTGCGCTGAAGGCGATGGGATGCGATGGACGCATTGCGCGGACGCATTCGCTTGAGCTTGATCCGCGTACGGCGGTCTGGCCGATTCGGCCCGGCGTCGCCCTTGCCGTCGGGGAGTTCGGCATTTCGGGGACGGTCGGGCAACCGTTCGACGACTTCCATCTGCCGCAGTGCGCGCTGCTGTTGACGGGGCGTGTAGCCACGGATTCTCACGGATTGAGTCGTGGGCCCTGACGTGGCGGCGACAAATAATGGTATAATGCGGCACCTGAAACGGATGACGAGGGGGTGCCCATGAGAGTTCTGATCACGGAAGACGATGCGCGGACGGCCGAATACGTCGCGGCCGCCCTGTCGCGCGCGGGGTTCGCGTGCGTCCGTGCGGCGGACGGCGAGGAGGGCCTTGCCGCCCTGCTGCACGACGACTGGGACGTCGCGGTGACGGACGTCATGCTGCCGAAGCTTGACGGAATCGAGCTCGTGCGCCGCGCCCGCGCCGCCGGGAAGCGCGTGCCCGTCATCTTCCTCAGCGCGCGCGGCAGCGTCGAGTCGAAGGTCGCGGGGCTGGAGGCGGGCGGCGACGACTACCTCGCGAAGCCGTTCTCGGTCACGGAGCTCGTTGCGCGCGTCCAGGCGCTCGTGCGCCGCGCCACGCCGTCGGCGGGGCCGGTCGAGCTGCGGGTCGACGACCTCGTGTTCGACCCCGTGACGCGGCGGGCGTCGCGCGGCGGCCGCAAGATTCCGCTGCAGCCGCTGGAGGCGCGCCTCCTGGAGTATCTCATGCGGAACCGCGGCCGCGTCGTCTCGAAGACGACGATTCTCGACCGCGTGTGGGACTACTCGTTCAGTCCGCACACCAACGCCGTCGAGGTCTGCGTCTGCCGCCTGCGCGACAAGATCGACGGCGGGGCGTCCGTCAGGCTCCTGCACACGGAAAGGAAGGTCGGCTATGTGCTTGAGCCGCGCGAAGCCTGAGCGCCGCCTGCGCACGCGTCTGGCGCGGCAGGCCGTCCTGTCGGGCGGCCTCGTCTCGCTGGCCGCCGCGTGCGTCGTCCTTGCGCTCACCTATCTGCATCTCACGCGCCAGATGGCCCGGCCGCTTGTGCGCGTGACGAACGACCTCCTCGCCGAATACGCGGAATCGCAGCGCGGCGACGAGTCCGGCAAGTCGTTCTTCACGCACATGGACGAGGACGCCGAGGAGCGCGACACCGCGCGCTTCTTCGTGCTGCTGGCGGACGGACAGGGCGGCCTGATCTACGCGACGCCCATGCCGGAGCCGATTCGCCAGTCGATGCTGGACGCCGCGAAAGTCGGCGCGGACGGCCACGTCCGACGGACGCTGGTCGCGTGGCGCGGACGGGCGCGCCGCTGCGCCCTGCGCCGCTGCGCGACGCCCCTGCCGGACGGGAACGTGATCGTCGTCGCGGTCGACGGCACGCCCCACGAGACGTTCTTCTTCATCGTCCTGGGCGTGCTGGGCGGCGCGTCCCTGCTGGCGACGCTGCTCGCGGGCTTCGGCGCGTTCCTGTTCGGCACGCGGCTCGAACGCCGCCTCGCCGCGATTGCGGCGGCGGCCGAGGCGATCGCCGCCGGCGACTGGTCGCGGCGCGTGTCCGCGCACGGCGAGGTGCGGGAGGTCGAGAACCTCGTGCGCCTCTTCAACCTCATGTGCGACCACAACGAGCGGACGCTGAACGAGCTGCGCGTGCTGACGGACAACATCGCCCACGACCTGCGCACGCCCCTGACGCGCCTGGCGCTGGCGGCGGAGAGCGAGCCGTCCGGCGACGGGGCGCGTTCGCTGGCCGATGCCGTGACGGAAGAGACGTCCGCCATGCTGGACATGATCGACGTGATGCTGGAGATCTCCCGCACGGACGCGAAGATCGAGACGTCGCCGCGCGTCGAGCTGGACGTGTCCGTGCTGGTCGAGGAGACGGTCGCGCTATTTCGTCCGCTGGCGGCGGATCGCGGCGTCGAGCTGGCCTTTGCGGCGCCGGACGGCCCCGTCTGCTATTCGGGCCATCGCGCCAAGTTCCAGCGGCTGCTCGGCAACCTGACGGAGAACGCCGTCAAGTTCACGCCGGCGGGCGGGCAGATCGCCTGGTCGGTCGCGCGGCTGCCGGGGGGCGGCGTGCGGCTGGCCGTGTCGGACACCGGGTGCGGCATCGCGGCCGATGATATCCCGCACGTCTTCACGCGCTTTTGGCGGGCGGACTCGAGTCGGCACTGTCCGGGCAACGGGCTGGGGCTTGCGCTCGTCAAGGCCATCGCGACGTCCTACGGCGGCTCCGTCGTCTGCGAATCGACGCTGGGGAAGGGCACGACGTTCACGGTCACGCTGCCCTGATGGCGTGAGACGACGGGCGCAGGGCTCCGGGGCCTGCGTTCGTGTAAACCCGATTTCCGGCTTTTACAGAATCTGTCGCGGCGAACGGGGGATTTCGGGCTGCGGACGGGTTCCCATCGCGTGGCATGGTGTTTGCAAATACGTTTGCGTCAGCTGCGGCGGATGGTCCGGCGCGGCGAAACGAAAAGGAAAACGAACCATGAGCAACTGTGCCAGACTGGCAGCCACGAAAAGAGTTGCGGCGCTGAAGGCCGAAGCGCCGTGCGCACCGAGCGAGGTGAAGGACATCGGCTATGCCGAGGACGTCTTCACCCGCGAGACGATGAAGCAGTACCTTTCCAAGGACACCTGGAAGAAGCTCATGCAGACGATCGACGGCGGCGAGCCGCTCGACCCGTCGATCGCGGGCGAGGTCGCGCACGCCATGCGCCACTGGGCGATGGACCGCGGCGCGACGCACTACACGCACTGGTTCCTGCCGCTCACCGGCTCGACGGCCGAGAAGCACGACGCCTTCCTGGAGATCAAGGACGGCCAGCCCGTGCAGGCGTTCTCGGGCAAGAACCTGATCGTCGGCGAGCCTGACGCCTCGTCCTTCCCGTCCGGCGGCATCCGCTCGACGTTCGAGGCGCGCGGCTACACGGCGTGGGACCCGACCTCGCCGGCGTTCATCAAGCGCCACGGCAACGGCGCGACGCTCTGCATCCCGACGGCGTTCTGCGCCTACACGGGCGAGGCGCTCGACAAGAAGACGCCGCTCCTGCGCTCGATGCAGGCCCTCTCGGCGGCGGCGAAGCGGCTCATGCACTGCTTCGGCAAGGGCGACGAGAAGGTGACGATCACGCTCGGGCCGGAACAGGAGTACTTCCTCGTCGACAAGAGCTTCTACCTCGCGCGTCCCGACCTCGTGCAGACCGGCCGCACGCTCTTCGGCGCGCCGTCCGCGAAGCACCAGCAGCTCGAGGACCACTACTTCGGCACGATCAAGGCGCGCGTCCTCAACTTCATGACCGAGGTCGAGAAGGAGCTCTGGAAGCTCGGCATCCCGGCGAAGACGCGCCACAACGAGGTCGCGCCCGCCCAGTTCGAGCTCGCGCCGATGTTCGAGGAGCTGAACCTCTCGTGCGACCACAACATGCTCGTCATGGAGGTGCTGCGCCAGGTCGCCGACCGCAACGGGCTCGTCTGCCTGCTGCACGAGAAGCCGTTCGCCGGCATCAACGGCTCGGGCAAGCACAACAACTGGTCTGTCGCCTACGGTGACACGAACCTCCTCAACCCCGGCACGGATCCGCACCAGAACGCGATCTTCCTCACGACGCTCTGCGCCGTCATCGAGGCGGTCGACAAGCACGCCGACCTCATCCGCGCGTCCGTCGCGACGGCCGGCAACGACCACCGCCTCGGCGCGAACGAGGCGCCGCCGGCGGTCATCTCGGTCTACCTCGGCGACCAGCTCGCGGACGTCATCGCCCAGCTGGAGAAGGGCGCGCCGAAGAGCTCGAAGCACGCCGGCACGATGAAGATCGGCGTCGACACGCTGCCCGCGCTCCCGAAGGATGCGACCGACCGCAACCGCACCTCGCCGTTCGCCTTCACGGGCAACAAGTTCGAGTTCCGCGCGCCCGGCTCGTCGGCCTCCTGCTCGGCCCCGAACGTGATTCTCAACACGATCGTCGCCGAGGCGATGAACCGCATCGCGGACGAGCTCGAGAAGGCGGGCGTCGTCGGCAAGGCGAAGGCGGGCGAGCACACGGCCGCGTTCCACAACGCGCTGCAGAAGATCCTGCAGGACATCGTGAAGACGCACAAGCGCATCATCTTCAACGGCGACGGCTACAAGGCCGACTGGCTCGCCGAGGCCGCGAAGCGCGGTCTCCCGAACGCGCCGACGACGCCGGAGGCCCTCAAGGCCTACACGCGCAAGGAGAACATCGCCGTCTTCGAGAAGGCGGGCGTCTTCAGCGCGCGGGAGCTTGAGTCGCGCTACGAGATCGCGATGGAGGACTACACCGCCAAGGTGCTCATCGAGGCGAACTGCGCGCTCGACATCGCCCGGACGATGATCCTCCCGGCCGTCAAGCAGGAGTATCGCGAGACGATCGAGGCCTACAACCAGACGGACGCGAGCAACCTCAAGGGCGCGATCGACGTCCTGAAGGACGAGGTCACGCGGCTCGGCGACGGGCTGACGGCGGCCGAGGCGTCCGTGCGCCGCCTCCAGGAGGCGGTGAACAAGGCCGATCCCGCCGCTGCGCTGGCGGAGATGGCGACGCTGCGCCAGACGGTGGACGCGCTCGAAAGCGAGGTCGCCGACGAGAAGTGGCCGCTGCCGAAGTACCGCGAGATGCTGTTCGTGTACTGAGGACAGTCTCGGTCGGTACCGAGGTTCGGGAGGCTTGGAAGGACTGGACGCTGACCCGGCGTCCGCCCGTCCGGGCCTCCCGGACTTTATCGGAATCGGAAATGAGAATCCCCTGCGGAAAAATCTCAGCCGCATCAGCAGCAAAGATTGCTTTCGCTGAACACGGAGATGATGGAGAGACGGAGACACGGAGATGCAGGCCTTCCCGTGCAGGACGCCCAAGTCGCCCGCCCGGAAGCGGGAGCACCGTTGCCTCGAAACGCGCCGCACGTCGGAATACGAATTGCGCCCGACTGTCGACTCTGCCGCGCAGAGAACGGGGCGTGGCGATTGCGGAGGCGGGGCGGACTGTGCTATACTATCCGACATCTGAAAATCATCCAATCACGACAACAAGGAAAACATGAAACGACTGATTCTCTCGTTGGCTGCGCTCGTGGCGGCGCAGGTCTTCGCAGGGCCGCTCGACACGGCCTGGATCAAGGGCACGACGGACAAGACGCCGATCGACTACAAGGCCGGCGAGACAATGACGTTTACGCTGACGCCGCAGGACGTCGGGGAACTCGCGGCGGGCGAGTGGTTCCTCGACTGGAAGCGGACGGGCGACGACGGCGTGGTCGACCAGGGCAAGGCACCCTTTGACGGGAAGACGCCGTTCACCTACGCGACGAAGATCGACAAGCCCGGCTTTGTGCGCCTCTACGCGGCGGTCGTCGACAAGGCCGGCAAGCGCTACCGCAAGCAGTTCACGGGCGACCCCAACACGCCGGAAGGCAAGAAGGCGATGAACGCCTTCGAGCGCGCGAAGAAGGAGGTCTTCTTCGACGGCGGCGCGGGCGCGGACATCGAGACGCTCGCGACGCATCCGGAGCCGACGGACTTCGACGCCTTCTGGGACGGGCAGTACAAGCGCCTCGACCGCGTGCCGCTGAAGGCCGAGCGCATTGAGATTCCCTGCGCGAACAAGCGGGCGAAGATCTACGCGATCGAGATTCGCTGCGCGGGGCTTCGTCCGGTCACGGGCTATCTCTCGGTTCCGACGGCCGTCGCCGAGGGGAAGACGTTCCCGGCGCGGCTGGAGACGCACGGATACAGCGGTGACCGCTGCACGCACGAGGCGCCGGGCTGGGCGCGCGACGACGAGATCGTGCTCAACATCAACGCACACGGGCTGAAGCTCCCCGCGTTCGGCGCGACGAATGCGGACACGAAGGCCCTGCGGTGGGAGATCCGCTCGCATGACCAGGCCTACGCCTTTGACGCGAAGCAGAACGAGGATCCCGAAGTCGCCTACTTCAACGGCATGGTGCTGCGCGTGAAGCGCGCGCTCCAGTACCTGAAGACGGTCGAGGGCTGGAACGGCCGCGACCTCATCGCGTCCGGCGGCAGCCAGGGCGGGCTCCAGACAATCTGGGCGGCCGGGTGCGGCGAGGGCGTGACGCGCGCCGAGAGCGGCATCACCTGGTGCTGCGACATGTACACGTCGGGCAAGCTCCGCAAGGACAAGTCGCTCAATCTTTCGAGCGATGGCTGGTACATTCCGTGGACGGAGGCGATGGGCTACTACGACGCGGCGAACTTCGCGAAGCGGATTCCGGCGACGTGCCTGACGATCATCACGCGCGCGGGCCTCGGCGACTACTGCTGTCCGCCGATGGGGCTCGCGAAGCTCTGGAACAACATTCCCGGCAACAAGAAGGTCGTCTGGGTGCAGGGCTCGGAGCACGGCTACGTGCCGCCGGCCTACGAGGGGCGCGACATCGTGCGCGAGGCGAAGTAGGTGAAGGCGCTCGTCCTCGGCAAGGGCAAGAGCGGCACGGCGGCGGCGGCTGAACTGCGCCGTCGCGGCTATGCCGTCGACTTTGCCGAGGGCTACGACCTCGTTGTCACAAGTCCGGGCGTGCCCGTCAAGAGCGAACTGCAGCTCGGCTGCGAGGAATTGAAGCGGCGCGGCTGGCAGCTGCTTGCCGTGACCGGCTCGAAGGGCAAGTCGAGCGTCGTCAAGCTGGTCGCGGACGCGATCAACCTCGCGGGCGGACGCGCCGTCCCCTGCGGCAACTACGGGCGGCCCGTCTGCGACCTCCTCGGCGAGCCGCCGGGCTGGGCGGTCGTCGAGGTCTCGTCCTTCCAGCTGGAGACGACGACGCTCGCGCCGGACACGTTCGCGGCGGCGGCCGTCCTCAACCTGCAGGAAGACCACCTCGACCGCCACGGCTCCGTCGCGGTCTATCACGGGCTCAAGCGCAAGCTGCTGGGGTTCGCGTGCCAACGTGTGGAGCCGACGTCGGCGGCGTGCGGCTTGCATGCCCGGTGTCGACAGGAACTGCTGGCGGGGTCGTATTTCGACAACGAGATCCTGCGCGCGAACGGCATCGCGGCGATTGGGCTGATGCGCGCGGCGGGGCTGGATGACGCGCAGATTCGCCGTGCGTTCCAGTCGTTCGAGCCGCTGCCGCATCGCTTCCAGACGGTCGCGGAAATGGACGGCGTCACCTACGTCGACGACTCGAAGGCGACGTCCGTCGCCGCGCTTGTCGCGGGCGTGAAAATGTGCGCGGGGCGCGTCCGTTTGATCGCGGGCGGGCTCCCCAAGGGCGACGATCCGAAAATCGCCCGACCCACCTTGACAGAGCGGGTCAAAAAAGTGTATCTTATCGGCCATTGCGCAGAAGCCTTTTCGGCGGCCTGGGCGGCGTCTGTGGATTGCGAGATCTGCGGGACGCTGGAACGGGCGGTCGCGCGGGCGATGTGCGAGGCGGAGAAGGGCGAGACGGTTCTGCTGTCCCCCGGAACCGCGAGTTTTGACCAGTTTAAAAGTTTCGGGGAGCGCGGGGAAGTCTTCGCGCGACTCGTCCAAAAAGGAAAGACAGAATAAATGAAGAAGCTCGGAATGGTGCTCGGTGCGGCTGCCGTCGCGGTCGTCGCCGGTTGTAAGGATCCTGATTTCAAGCGTGCGCACACGCCGTCTCAGAACGAGGTGAAGAACGCCGAACCCGTCGAGACGACGCCCCCGCCGCCTCCGCCGCAGGAGGTTCGGCCCGTCGAGGCGCCGCGTTGCGCGTGCCCGCCCGGAACGCGGCACACGAGCCCCTGCTCGTGCGGGGCGGCCGACTGCCAGTGCGTCGTGACGCCGAAGCCCGTGCAGGTGAAGCCGGTCGAGCCGGAGTACACGATCTACGTCGTCCAGAACGGCGACTACCTCGCGAAGATCTCGAAGAAGTACAACGTGACGATTCAGTCGATCAAGCAGCTGAACGGCCTCAAGTCCGACCTGATTCGCGTCGGCCAGAAGCTGAAGCTGCCCGGCCGCATTGACGTCGGCGAGCAGAAGGCGCCGGTCGTCCGCAAGGCGGCGGCGACGAACGCGAAGGCCGCGTCGTCGGCTCCCTACGCGGGCGCGACGAAGGAGTACGTCGTCAAGAGCGGTGACACGCTGGGCGCAATCGCCTACGGCAACGGCATCAACATCCGCCAGCTCAAGGCGATGAACGGACTGACGAGCGACACGCTGAAGGTCGGCCAGAAGCTGAAGATCCCGGCGGAGAAGGCGGTCGCGAAGGCGGCGCCCGCGAAGCAGTCGGCGACGACGCCCGCGAAGGCGACGAAGACGGCGGAGCCGAAGGCCGTCGCGCAGACGCCTGCGACCGAACTGGCGCAGCCGGCGGTCCCCGAGGCGGCGACCCCGACGGCCGAGACGACGGCTCCGGCGACGGAGGCCCCGGCGGCTGAAGCGGCGGCGACGGCCGCGCCCGCGACGTTTGCCTACACGGTTCAGGAGGGCGAGGACATCACGGCGATCGTCGTCAAGTTCGGCGTGAGCGCGTCCGAGATCCGCGAGCTCAACAACCTCGGCGAGAGCGACACGCTCAAGGCCGGGCAGACGATCAAGCTTCCGGCCGAAGCGCAGCAGTAACCGTTCGTGCGCAAGTCCGCACTTTTCTGGTTGGGCCTGGTTGTCACGTGTCTCGTGGCGCTGGGCCTCATCGTTTTGTCGAGCGCGAGCGCGGCGAACGCGATGCGTCTCCATCACGGGGACGCCTACTTCTTCATCAAGCGCCAGTTCGCCTACCTCGGCGTCGGCATCGTGCTCGCCGTGGGCGTCGCGCTCTTCGACTACCGGCGCTGGCGCGACCACATCTCGCTCGCGTGGCTGTTCTACGTCGCGGTAATCGTGCTGCTCGTCGCCGTGTTCGGCTTCAAGGCGATCAACGGCTCGCACCGCTGGATCTCCGTCGGGCCGCTCCGCCTGCAGCCGAGCGAGTTCGCGAAGCTCTCGGTCGTCATCCTCCTCGCGGCGTGGCTGGACAGGCTCGGCTGGAAGGTCGAGCTCTTCTGGAAGGGGGCGTTCTGGCCGGTCGTCTTCATCGGCGGACTGGCCGTGCCGATCCTGCTGGAGCCGGACTTCGGCTCGGTCATGGTGGTCGGGTTCGCGGGCCTGCTCATGATGTTCGTCGCCGGGACGCGCCTCCGCTACCTGTTCCCCATCGGCCTGATGGGCGTGGGCGTCGTCGCCTTCAAGGTCGCGACGAACGCGAACCGCATGGCGCGGCTCGCGGCGTTCTTCGGCGGCTCGTCCGACGCGGCCGGCGCACCGGTGATGGACGCGGCGGCCAAGCGCGCGGCGTATCAGGCGAACCAGGCGCTCGCGGCGATCGGCAACAGCCAGATCTGGGGCGCGGGACTCGGCGAGTCAATGCAGAAGTACCTCTACCTGCCGGAGGCGCATACGGACTTCGTCTTCGCCGTCGGCGCGGAGGAGCTCGGCGTCGTCTTCTCCGTGGCGGTCGTGCTGCTCTTCTGCGCGTTCTTCGCGCTCTCGGTCTACATCGCCCGCAAGGCGTCCGACCGGTTCGGGCGCTTCCTCGTCGTCGGCATGGCGTTCATCATCTTCTTCCAGGCGATGTTCAACCTCGGCGTCGTCTGCAAGGCGCTGCCGACGAAGGGCATGGCCCTGCCGTTCTTCAGCTACGGCGGCACGAACCTCCTGAGCGCGTTCTTCGCGGTCGGGACGATCCTTTCGGTCGGCATCCATTCCTACCGCGACAAGAAGCGCGCGTTTGTCAGCAAGGTGGTCATGCGATGACGGGGACGAGGGGGCATGAACGCGAGGAGCGTCTGCTGGCGGCCTGTCTGCTGAGCGCGGCGGGCGGTTTTACGGACGTCTACTCCTATCTCTTTCGCGGTGGCGTGTTCGCGAATGCCGTGACGGGGAACCTGGTGATCCTGGGGCTGCGGCTGGCGACGGGCGATGCCGTCGGCGCGGCGCACGGCGCGTGCGCCGTCCTGGCCTACGGCGCGGGCGTCCTGTCCGCCAATGCGATCCACGCGCGCTACGCCCATGTCCGCCGGCTGGGCTGGCATCAGGTCGTCCTCTGGATCGAGGCGGCGCTGCTGGCGGCCGTCGTCTGCCTGCCGAGCGGCCCCGGCGACTTTGCCGTCGCGGCCGTGATCTCGTTCGTCTGCGCCCTGCAGGTGCAGACGTTCCGCCGCGTCCACGGGCTCCCGTTCGCCTCGACCATGTGCACGGGCAACCTGCGGAGCGGGGCGGACGCCGTTTACCTGTGGCTGAGCCGCGCCGACCCGAAGGGGCTCTCGAAGGCGCGGCACTATGCGCTCGTCATCGTCTGCTTCGTTTCCGGCGTCGTGTGCGGCGCGCTGCTCCTGAAGGGGCTGGGCGCGCGCGCGTTCGCCCTGGTCCCGGCGACGCTGGTCGCCGTCTCGCTGCTCGTCCACCGCCGTCCGGCGGCGTGGCTGCGGTGGCTGCGCCGCCGTGCGTGCTGAGGCGGCGGACGTCTGCGGCTTTCGGAGCCTTGGCGCGGCGGGGGAAGGGGGGAAGACGGTTCGCAAAATACCCCCTTGCCAAGGTCGAACGAATAATGATATACTATGCGAACTTGTTTGGAAAAGTAAGGAAAACAACTAAATGCCGACAATCAATCAGTTGATTCGCAAGGGGCGCAGCCCCCTCGCCAAGCATTCGAAGTCGCCCGCGCTGAAGAGCTGCCCCCAGCGTCGCGGCGTCTGTCTCGTCGTCAAGACGATGACGCCCAAGAAGCCGAACTCGGCTCTCCGCAAGGTCGCCCGTGTGCGCCTGACGTCGGGCTACGAGGTGACGGCCTACATTCCGGGCGAAGGCCACAACCTTCAGGAACACAGCGTCGTGCTCGTGCGCGGCGGCCGTGTGAAGGACCTTCCGGGCGTCCGCTACCACATCGTGCGCGGCAAGCTCGACTCCCTCGGTGTCGCGGGCCGCAACCGCAGCCGCTCGAAGTACGGCATGAAGCGTCAGAAGAAGGAAGAGGGGAAGTAAGCCATGAGCCGCAGAGGTAAAGTCATCGTCAAGCGCGTCGTCCTCGACCCGAAGTACAATTCGGATCTCGTCGCGCACATGATCCGCGTCATCATGAAGGACGGCAAGAAGACCGTCGCCGAGAAGATCGTCTACGGCGCGATCAACAAGATCGCCGAAAAGATGAAGGAAGAGCCGGCCAAGTTCGTGAAGGACGAGAAGCCGGTGGAGTCCCCGCTTGAGGTCGTCCAGATCGCGATCGACAACATGAAGCCGCAGGTCGAGGTCAAGACCCGCCGCGTCGGCGGCACGACCTACCCGGTGCCGACCCCGATCAAGGAGAACCGCCAGCTCTCGCTCGCCCTGCGCTGGACGACGCAGTATGCGTCGGCCCGCCACGGCATGGGCATGCCGGCTGCGGTCGCCGCCGAGATTCTCGATGCGTTCGCCGGTCAGGGCAACGTCATCAAGAAGCGCGACGACGTTCACAAGATGGCCGCCGCCAACAAGGCGTTCGCGCATTACGCCTGGTAATCCGAAAGATTCCGCTTTTCCGCAAGCCGAAGGCCCTGCCGTCGTGAGGACGGCGGGGCCTTTCGCCTTTTGGGGCGGCACGGCCGGGGGGCGTTTGACCGATATCGGGTGTTTTTGGTATACTATCTGCCGTTTTGGCCGCAAGAGTGTAGCGCGGGTGCGCGAGAGTATTGCGGAGAATTACCAGAAAAGGCAAAAATGGATCAGATTCGGATCAAGGCGGAGGCACGTACCGAACAGGGTACGGCGGCTGTCCGCCGTTTGCGCCGCGCGGGGATGATTCCCGGTTCGGTGATGAAGATGAAGAAGGGCGGCACGGAGCTCGTGAAGCTTCCGGAGCACGACTTCATGATGGCGATGCGCGGGCGCACGGGCAAGCAGGTGCTCGTCACGCTCGACATGGACGGGCGGGAAGTCCCGGCGCTTCTGCGCGAGATGCAGAACGACGTCCTCAAGGGCACGCCCATTCACGTGGACTTCAGCGAGGTGTCGCTGTCCGAGAAGGTGCGCATCACGGTGCCGCTCTACCTCGTCGGCGAGGCGAAGGGCGTGAAGCTCGGCGGCGGCGTCCTCGAGCAGGTGCTCCGCACGATCGACATCGACGTCCTCCCGACGGACATCCCGGAGAAGTTCGACGTCGACGTGTCGGCGCTCGACCTCGACCAGACGCTGTTCGTGCGCGACCTCAAGCTCGGCGACAAGTACACGGTCGTGACGCGCGGCGAGCTGGCGCTCGCGGTCGTCAAGGCCCCGGATGACGTGCCGGCGGCGGGCGGCGCGGCGGCTGCCGCCGCGACGGACGCGGCGAAGGCGCCCGAAGTCATCAAGAAGGGCAAGGAAGAGGAGGCCGGCGCGGCCGACAAGAAGGAGGAGAAGAAGTAATGAAGAAGTACGATGCTCTCTACATCTTCGTCGGCGTCGCCAAGGACGACGCGGTCGAAGCCCCGCTCGAGAAGGCGCTTGCGGAAGTGACGCGCCTCGGCGGCAACGTCCTGGAGAAGGTCGTCCTCGGCGGGCGCACGTTCTCGCGGCCCATGAAGAAGCGCGACCGCGGCACCTACGTGAAGGTCCGCCTCGAGCTCGACCCGGCCAAGGTCGACGAGCTCGTCAACCGCTATCACCTCGTCGAGGACGTGTTCCGCGTGCAGATTCTCGCGGTCGACGACCGCCGCGAGGCGAAGATCGCGCAGGAGCGCGCCGAACGCGCCGAGATCCAGGCGAAGAAGGACGCGGCGGCCGCTGCGGCGCTCGCTGCCAAGATCGAGGCCTGAAGCAGGAAAGGGGTGCCGAGATGGCGTCTTTCAACAAAGTGATCCTGATGGGCAACCTCACGCGCGACCCGGATGTGCGCGCGACCGGCACGAGCGGCATGAAGGTCGCGCGGCTTGGCGTCGCCATCAACGAGCGGCGGAGGGACCGCAACGGCAATGTGCAGGACTTTCCCGTCTTCGTCGACGTCGACGCCTGGGACAAGCTCGCCGAACTCTGCGGGCAGTACCTGGCGAAGGGAAGTTCCGTTCTCGTCGAAGGTCGGCTCCAGATGGACAGCTGGGAGAAGGACGGCGTCAAGCACCAGAAGCTCAAGGTCCGTGCGAACACGATCAAGTTCCTGCCGAAGGGCGACCGCTTTGCGAACGGTCCGAAACCGGTGGCCGAACCTGTCGCGTCCGAAACGTCCGAGGGCGATTCAGCCGACATCCCGTTCTAAATAACAAAACTTATCTAACAGGAAAACAAAATGGCTTTCAAGAAATCCAACAGTTCGGCCGGCGAAGAGTTCGCCGCGCGGAAGCGTCCGCCGCTTCGCAAGAACGACGCGATCGACGTCAACGACATCGAGACGCTGAAGTACTACATCACCGACTACGGCAAGATCCTGCCGGCGCGCATCACGGGGGTGACCTCGCAGCAGCAGCGCCAGATCCGCCAGGGCGTCAAGCGCGCCCGCAACATGGGCCTCATGGCCTAAGGAAAGGGGCACGACAATGGCACAGCACATCGAAGTCATGCTCATGGACAACGTGAAGAAGCTCGGCAAGGCCGGCGAGATCGTCAAGGTCGCCCCCGGCTACGCCCGCAACTACCTCTTCACGAAGGGCCTCGCCGCCGTCGCGACGGAAGCCGCGAAGCGCCGCCTGAAGAAACTCGAGGCCGAGCGCGCCGCGCGCGCCGCCGAGGAGAAGAAGGCCGCGCTCGAGCTCGCCAAGAAGCTCGAGAAGCTGGAGATCACCGTCTCCGCCCACACGACGGACGGCAAGAAGCTCTACGGCGCGGTCAGCGTCACGGACATTCTCGCGGCGATCGAGGCGAACCGCGGCGTCAAGATCGAGCGCCATCAGCTCGAGCTCGACGACGCGCTCCGCGAAGTCGGCGTCTACGAGCCGAAGATCGACCTCGGCCGTGGCGTCACGGTCAAGTTCAAGATCGTCATTCTCGACGAGGAGGCGCCGCAGGAGACGTGACGAAACTCGACGAGAAATGGAAACTCACGCGGGAGACGGTCGGCAACGGCCGTCTCTCCGTAATCATGCCCCTCTACCGGCTCGCCGACGAGGCCGAGGGGAACCTGCGCGCCGTCGCCGAGCTCTTCGAGCGGCATGGCGTCGAGACGGAGCTTGTGCCCGTCGATGACGGCAGCGACGACGGCACGGCCGAGATCCTGGCGCGCTTCAGCCTCGCGGGATTTGCGCACGTCACGCTGAAGCCGGTCGTCTGCCGTCGCAACGGCGGCAAGGGCGCCGCGCTCCGGGCCGGGTTCGAGGCGTCGACCGGGCGGTACGTGATGCTCCTCGACGGCGACCTCGACATCCAGCCGCAGCAGACGCCGCAGTTCTTCGAGCAGCTGGTCATGAAGGCGGCGGACGTCGTCGTCGGCTCCAAGCGCCATCCGCGCTCCGTCGTGCAGTACCCGTGGCACCGACGCATCCTGAGCGCCTGCTATTTCATGTTCGTGCGTTTCGCGTTCGGGCTGAAGATCACCGACACGCAGACGGGCATGAAGCTCTTCCGGCGCGACGTCCTCGGCGCGGCGCTGGAGCGGATGCTCGTGAAGACGTACGCCTTCGACCTCGAACTGCTCGCCATCGCCGCGCAGCGGGGCGCGAAGATCGTCGAAGCGCCCGTCGTCATCAAGTTCGGCAACAAGTTCGGCGCGCTTTCGGGTGAGACCGTCTGCCGGATGGCGAAGGACACGCTGGCCGTCTTCTACCGGCTTCGGGTCCTCGACTACTATTCGAAGTGCCTCGTGCCGAAGAGGCTCGACCGCGATCCGCTCGTCACGGTCGTGATCGCCTGTCCGCAGCCGAGCTGGATGCTCGACGAGTGCCTTGCGGCGATCAGGGGCCAGAGCTATGCGAACTGGGAGGTCATCGTCCTGCCCGACGAACGGCCCGCTGGCGCGGCGGCGACCGACGACGCACGCATCCGCTACCTCCCGACGGGCAAGGTGCGCCCGGCCGAGAAGCGCAACCTCGGCATCCGCGCGGCGAGGGGCGAGATCGTCGCGTTCATCGACGACGACGCCTACCCCGACGCCCACTGGATCGAATACGCCGTGAAGTACTTCGGCGAATGCGACATCGGCGCGGTGGGCGGCCCCGGCGTGACGCCGCCCGATGACCGATGGCTGGCCGCGCTCGGCGGCCGCGTCTACGACAGCTTCCTCGTCTCCGGCAACTACAACTACCGCTATCGCGCGGGCGGCGTGCGGAAGGACGTCGAGGACTATCCGAGCTGCAACCTCTTTGTGCGGAAGGACGTTCTCGACCGGATCGGCGGCTACCGCACGGACTTCTGGCCAGGCGAGGACACGCTGCTTTGCAAGGACATCCTCGACAGCTGGAAGCGCATCGTCTACGATCCGTGGGTGATCGTCTACCACCATCGGCGGCCGCTCTTCCTGCCGCACCTCCGGCAGCTGGGCCGCTACGGCTTTCACCGGGGCTACTTCTGCAAGCGGTTCCCGTCGAACTCGCGGCGGCTCTCCTACTTCATTCCGACGCTCTTCGACGGCTATCTCGTCGGGCTTGCGCTGGTTGCGGGCGGCACGGCGGCGGGGGGCCTCCCCGCGTCCGCGCTTGCCGTGTGCGGCGCGCCGCTGGCGCTCTACTTCGCCTTGGTGGCGGTCTCGTCGTTCAGCCTGCGGCCGGGCGACTGGGCGCTGACGGCGCTCGGCATCGTCGCGAGCCACGTCTGGTACGGCATCCAGTTCCTGCGCGGCCTGTGCGCCGACCATGCGCCGTGCGAATACATCGGCAAGGACCATGCCCGCACATGAAAGGACGTCCCTGCCCGAAGCCAGTTGTCCCCTGTCCTCAATCGAATTCAGAAAGGTAATCTGTTGAAATGCGTGAACTCCTTTGGATTGTTGCGGCCTATCTCGTCGGCGGAATCCCGTTCGGCTACCTGATCGGACGCCTGCGCGGCGTGGACGTGCGGACGGTCGGCTCGAAGAACATCGGCGCGACGAACGTCTTCCGCACGGTCGGCAAGAAATGGGGGCTTCTCGCGTTCGCGTGCGATGTCCTGAAGGGGCTTCTGCCGACGCTCGCGGCGAAGGCGTACGGCGGCCCGGCGCTTTGGGTCGGCGTCGCGTGCGTCGTCGGCCACATGCTCACGCCCTACATGAGGTTCAAGGGCGGCAAGGGCGTGGCGACGGCGTTCGGCATGTTGATCGGCCTCATTCCCGGACTGGTCGGCGCGGCGTTCGCGCTTTTCGCGGTCGTCTTCGCCTGCTCGCACTACATTTCGCTCGGCAGTTGCTCGGCGGCCGCGTTCCTCGCGGTCGCGATCTGGTTTCCGGTGCTTGGCGCGGAGGGCGCGGCGAACCTGCCGCAGTGCGTACTCGTCACGCTGATTGCGCTCTTCGTCATCTGGAAGCACCGCGCGAACATTGTCCGCCTCGTGCGGGGCTCCGAGAACAAGATCTTCCTTTTCGGGAAAAGGGAACGGTAGGGTCGGCCTTGCTCCCGGCTGGACGCGCGCCATGAATCTGTTCGCAGTCTCGTTCTTCGCCTTGGCGGCGACGTTCACGCGTCCGATGGAGCGTGTCTCGTCGCTGGATCCCGCCCAGTCGCGTTCGCTCTATGACGCGCATGCCATCGGGCTCCTCTACGAGATGCCGCTCGCGATCGACTACAAGGCGCGGCCCTATCGCCTGGTGCCCGGCTTCTGCGAATTGCCCGACGTCTCGGCGGACGGCCTTGTCTATACCTTTCGCGTGGCGCATTCGACGGGAGCGTTGACGGCGTTTGACGTCGTGCGGTCGCTGGAACGGTTGCGCGATCCGAACGCCGTCTCGCCGAACGGCTGGATCCTGAAGGACGTCGCGACGATTGCCGCGCCCGATGCGCAGACGGTCGTCATCACGCTGAAGCGGCGCTGCCATTTCTTCCCGTGGCTCCTGTCGGTGCCGGCGACCGCTGTGCGCGGCCCGCAGGGTGAGGGGACAGGCCCCTACACGCTCACGCGCTGGCGGAAGAACCACGAGATGGTGTTTGAGAGAAGAGGGAACGGGGAAGAGGGAATGGGGAACGGGGAACAGGGAATGGGGTTTGATGTCGTCCGCTATTTGGTGGTTGACGACGTGTCGACGCAGTGGCTCATGTTCCTGAAGGGCGAGATCGATTTTCTCGGCGAGATCTCGCGCGACAACTGGGATTCGATTGTCGGCGCGGACGGACGGCTGGATCCGGCACTGTCGGCGCAGGGCGTGAAGCTGCATTCGATTGCCGCGCTTGACGTGCTGTACGTCGGCATCAACATGCGCGATCCTGTGCTGGGGCCGAACCGCAAGCTGCGGCAGGCGCTGAACGCGGCGTTCGATTCCGCCGCTTGGGAGAAGTTCTACAACGGACGCATCCAGCGCGGCGACGGACCCGTGCCGCCAGGCGTCGAGGGACGGCTGGAGACGCCGTTTCCCTACGCTTTCGACCTCGGCAAGGCGCGGCGACTCATGGTCGAGGCGGGCTATCCGGGCGGCATCGACCCGCAGACGGGGCGGCGGCTCGTGCTGACGCTTTCGATTGGACGCGCCTCGCAGGAGAGCCGCGAGGCGGCCGAGCTGATGGCGGCGTTCTACGAGCGGATTGGCGTGAAGCTCGAATGTGACTTCAAGACGTGGGACGCCTTCCTCAAGGCGACGGGCGAAGGGCGCGTCCAGATGTTTCGCATGGGCTGGGTCGGCGACTATCCCGACGCGCAGAACTTCCTGCAGCTCTTCTACTCGAAGAACCTCGCGCCGGGGCCGAACCGCGCGGCCTACGTCAACGCGGCGTTCGACCGCGCCTACGAGGCCGCGCTGGCCGCGCCGACGGCCGCCGAGCGGAACGCGCACTGGGCGAAATGCCAGGAGATTGTCCGTGAGGACTGCCCGTGGATTTTCACGCACTACAACCGGGCGTATTCGCTGACGCGCCCGAACGTCGGCAACTACGTGCCGACCGATTTTCCATACGGAGTTGAACAGTACTATGAAAACGTTGTACCTTGAGCGTTCGACCGGATCTGTCCGCGACGGCAATTGGATCGCCTCGCTGGAACTCGACGGCGTCGAGCGGATTGTCGTGGGGACAGGCCCCGGCTCGTTCGCCGGCATCCGGGCGGCCCTTGCCTTTGCGCAGGGGTTCGCCTTGGGGCGTCCCTGCGAGGTCTTGGGGCTGCCGTCGCCCTGCGCAATCGCCGCCCAGCTGGGCGGAAAGGGGCCGCTCGCCGTCATTGGCGATGCGCGGCGCGGCAAGCTTTGGATTTCGCTATTTGACGGTTTTTCGCTTGTTCGCGACATTTTTCAAATCGATTCGGGCGTTTCTGTGGGGCCTGTCCCCACAATTTCGGGGTCTGTCCCCAGGGATTTGTCTGAAGTTCTGGTGGGGTCTGTCCCCACGGATTGTCGGGTTGTGACGCCGGACGAGGCGCGCATCGGCGCGATGCTGAAGGCGGCGTTTGGTGCGCGCTACCTTGGGGGACAGACCCCGACGGCTGAAGGGCTGAGGGCTTTTGCCGAGGCGAATCCGTCGCTCCTGACGCCGGAGCCCCGGCCGATCTACCTGAATCCGGCTGTCCGCTAATTTGCTATAATACGCACTACCTATGAACGAATCAGACACGTCTCGTCACTTCCTCAGGCAGTGGATCGAAAAGGACGTCGCCGACGGCAAGACCGGCGGCAAGGTCGTCACGCGCTTCCCGCCTGAGCCCAACGGCTACATCCACATCGGCCACGCGAAGGCCGTGTGCGTCGATTTCGGCATGGCGCAGCTCTTCGGCGGCGAGTGCCACCTGCGGCTGGACGACACGAACCCGACGAAGGAGTCCGACGAGTACGCCGAGAACATCAAGCGCGACATCAACTGGCTCGGCTTCCAGTGGAGCGGCCCCGGCGACGCGGGCGAGCCCGGCTTCTACAACGCCTCGAACATGTTCGACACGATGTTCGCGATCGCCGAGGAGCTGATCCGGCGCGGGCAGGCCTACTGCTGCAACCTGACGCAGGAGGAGTGGAAGGCGTATCGCGGCGTCCCGGAACGGCCGGGCACGCCCTCGCCCTCGCGCGACACCGACCCGGCGCGGAACCTCCGGATCTTCCACGAGATGCGCGACGGCAAGTACGCTGACGGCGAATGGTGCCTGCGCGCGAAGATCGACATGGCCTCGCCGAACATCCATTTCCGCGACCCGGTCCTCTACCGCATCCGCCACGTCGCGCACTACCACCTCGGCGACAAGTGGTGCGTCTACCCGATGTACGACTTTGCGCATCCGATCGAGGACGCGCTGGAGGGCGTCACGCACTCGATGTGCACGCTGGAGTTCGAGGTGCACCGTCCGCTCTACGACTGGGTCGTCGACCGCATGGACGAGCAGGGGCTTCTGCCGGTGCGCAACGGCGTCAAGATCCGCACGCAGCAGCGCGAGTTCGCGCGTCTCAACCTCACGTACACGGTGATGTCGAAGCGCCTCCTGCTCCAGATGGTGCAGGACGGGCGCGTCAACGGCTGGGACGACCCCCGCATGCCGACGGTGTGCGGGATGCGCCGGCGCGGCTACACGCCGGGGGCGATCCGCGAGTTCTGCGACCGCATCGGCGTCTCGAAGGTCGAGAGCGAGTCGGATCCCGCGCTCCTCGAATGGTGCGTGCGCGAGGAGCTGAACCGGACGGCGACGCGCCGCATGGCCGTCCTCGATCCCGTGAAGGTCGTGATCGACAACTGGGAGCCGTCGGCGCGCCGCCTGGTCGAGTTGCCGAACAATCCGACGGACGAGACGGCCGGGACGCGGCAGGTCGCGTTCGGAAGGGAGATCTGGATCGACCGTGCGGACTTCATGGAGGTGCCGGAGAAGAAGTTCTTCCGCATGGCGCCGGGGCAGGAGGTGCGTCTCCGGGGTGCCTGCATCTTCAGGTGCACGGACTGCGTCAAGGACGCGGACGGCGCGGTCGTCGAGATCCACGGCACGTGGGACGAGGCGTCGTGGGGCGGCAACGCGGCGGACGGCCGCAAGGTGAAGGGGACAATCCACTGGGTCGACTGCGCGACGGGCGTCAAGGCCGAAGTGCGCCTCTACGACCGCCTCTTCACGGAGAAGGATCCGCTGAAGGACGGCAGCGAGAACTTCCTGAAGTATCTCAACCCCGATTCGCTCAAGGTCGTGACGGGCTACGTCGAGCCGGCGCTCGGCGCGGCGCAGGCGAACGAACACTTCCAGTTCGAGCGCACGGGCTACTTCATCGCGGATGCGGTGGACTCGAAGCCGGGCGCGCCCGTCTTCAACCGCACCTGCACGCTCAAGGACTCCTACAAGCCCGCGTAGGCGACGGAGGCGGCGATGCGTCAGATGTCGCTGATCGAGGGGGCGTTGGCGGACGGCGAGAACGCCGCGCCGGAGCCGTTGGCCGCGCGGATGCGTCCGCGCGACCTGTCGGAGTTCGTCGGCCAGGAGCATCTGGTCGGCGAAGGCAAGCTGCTGCGGCAAATGATCGAGCGCGACCAGATTCCGTCGATGATCCTCTGGGGGCCGCCCGGCGTCGGCAAGACGACGCTCGCGAACGTGATCGCGAACCTGACGAAGGCCGAGTTCGTCAACTACTCGGCCGTGACGAGCGGCATCAAGGAGATCAAGGAAATCATGGCGCGCGCCGAGTCTGGCCGCCGCGTCGGCATTCGCACCGTCCTCTTCGTGGACGAGATTCACCGCTTCAACAAGGCGCAGCAGGACGCCTTTCTGCCGTTCGTCGAGCAGGGCTCGATCATCCTCATTGGCGCGACGACGGAGAACCCGAGCTTCGAGGTCAACTCCGCGCTCCTTTCGCGGTGCAAGGTGTTCGTCCTGAAGGGGCTGACCGAAGACGACCTCGTGCGCCTCCTGCGCCGCGCGCTCACGTCTGAGCGCGGCTTCGGCAAGCTGGACGTGCAGGCGAGCGACGAGACGTTGCGCAAGATCGCGGTCTACGCGAACGGCGACGCGCGTCACGCGCTCGGCACGCTGGAGACGGCGGTCGCGAACGCGGCGTTCGGGGCGGACGGACGGCCCGCGATTACGGAGGACGTCCTCTCGCAGGTCGTGAGCCGCAAGGCGCTCCTCTACGACAAGAACGGCGAAGAGCACTACAACATCATTTCGGCCCTGCACAAGTCGATGCGCAACTCCGATCCGGACGCGGCGGTCTACTGGCTCGCGCGCATGCTGGAGGGCGGGGAGGATCCGCTCTACATCGCGCGGCGGTGCGTCCGCTTCGCGAGCGAGGACGTGGGGCTCGCCGACCCGAACGCGCTTCTGCTCGCGAACGCCGTCTGGGACGCCTGCCACAATCTCGGCGTGCCGGAATGCAGCGTGCACCTGACGCAGATTGTCGTCTACCTTGCGCTTGCCCCGAAGTCGAACGCGATGGAGGAGGCGTACAACCGGGCGGCGGCGGACGCGCAGAAGATGATGGCCGAGCCGGTGCCGCTGCAGATCCGCAATGCGCCGACGCGGCTCATGAAGAGCCTTGACTACGGCAAGGGCTACGTCTACGCGCACGACACGGACGAGAAGATCGCGCGGATGTCATGTCTGCCCGAGTCGCTGGAGGGGCGGCGCTACTACACGCCGACGGGGCTTGGCCGCGAGGCGAACCTGAAGGCGCGGTTGGAGGCCGTCCGCGCCTGGCGCGAGGGCCGCACGGACACGCCGCCGTTCGCCTCGCCCGCCTACGCGACGCGCTGACGGCGGCGGTCGCGGCGAAAACCGCATCCGCGTTTTTGCTATAATATCCGCCATGAAGATCAGCAAGTATTCGTTCGGCATCGGCGACCGCTTCGCGCACGAGGGCGTCAACCAGCTCAAGGCGCTCATTGCGGCGGAAAAGAAGTTCGGCGTGCACTTCACGCCCGTCTGGAACAAGTCCAACCGCGAGCACACGATCATCGGCACCGAGCCGATGTCCACGCGCCAGGAGGCGGACGCGGCGGTGCGGGCGCTCGGCTATGCGGACGCCTACTTCTGCGACGCCGACCACATCAACATCTCGAACGTCGACAGGTTCCTGGACGCCTGCGACTTCTTCACGCTCGACGTCGCCGACTACATTGGCAAGGAGGGATCGGTCGCGGAACGCTACGACGGCGCGATCCGCAAGGCCGGCGAGCTCTACCGCTACATTGCCGCGAAGAAGGGCGCGGAGAACTTCGTGACCGAAGTCTCGATGGACGAGGTCGACCGCGCGCAGACGCCGGAGGAGGTGAAGTACATCCTCACGAAGATCGCCGAGGAGAAGATTCCCGTGCAGACCTTCGCGCCGAAGTTCACGGGCCGCTTCAACAAGGGCGTCGACTACGTCGGCGACCTCGACCGGTTCGCGCAGGAGTTCGAGGAGGACCTCAAGGTCATCCGGTGGGCGGTGCAGGAGCTCGGCCTGCCCGACAACCTCAAGCTCTCGATCCACTCCGGCTCCGACAAGTTCTCGATCTACCCGATCATGGGCCGGCTCATCCGCCAGTACGACATGGGCCTCCACATCAAGACGGCGGGCACGACGTGGCTGGAGGAGATCATCGGCCTCGCGCTCGCCGACCCGGCGGCGCTGAAGCTCGCGAAGCGGATCTACCGCGAGGCGCGGGCGCGCAAGGACGAGCTGACCGTGCCCTACGCGACCGTCATCGACGTCGACGAGGCGAAGCTGCCCGACCCGGACGCCGTGGACGGCTGGAACGCGCAGACGTTCGCGAAGACGCTCCGCCATGACGAGGCCGAGCCGCTCTACAACCCGTCGTTCCGCCAGCTGATCCACGTGTCCTTCAAGGTCGCGGCGGAGCTGAAGGACGAGTACATTCCCGCGCTCGAGCGCAGCGCCGACGTGATCGGCCGCGAGATCGAGGCGAATCTCGGCGACCGCCACATCCGGCGGCTCTTCGCGTGAAGCGTCCCGACCCCGAGACGATCGGCGCGCGGATGGACGCCCTGGGGCTCTGGGACGTCCTCGTGCCCTACAACTTCGCCGTGAAGCCGCGCGGCACGGTCTTCCCGTACTTCTGCACGGTGCTGAAGGGCGACCAGAAGCCCGTGAAGGCGCGCCTCCTCATGCTGGAGGGCTGGCAGACCCTGCACGACTTCGTGCGTGTGCGGATGGATCGCAATTTCGGGTTCTATTCGCAGCCGATCGAGTTCCCGCACTTCGAGCTCGTCGTGCTGACGGACGGCGCCGTCAAGGTCTTCCGCGACGATGCGGGCTACATGCCGCAGGAAGTCGTCTCGGCGTCGGCGCGCGAACTGGTCGCGAAGATCCTCTGGGAGGCCTACGGCGTCTTCCTGCGCGTCGAGGGCGACCGCGCGCTGCCGCTCAAGTTCGCGGGCGACCGCGCCGTCTTCGCGCGCGTCGAGGACGCGCAGGGGCAGTGGTCGGACGTGCCGCTGGCGATTCCCGACCCGCCGCCGCACAAGGAGACGGTCACGCTGCCGAAAGAGCTCATCAAGTCGGCGCAGGACCTGCCGCTCGTCGCGGCGGACGCGCTGGAGCTCGACTTTAGGATGCTGCCGAACGTCATGACGCAGGAGCCGCGTCCGCGCTGCGTCTACGAGCTGGCGGCGGCGGACGGCCAGACGGGCGAGAGGGCGTTCGCGAGCCGCGTGTCGCTCCTGCCCGAGGGCGGGCTGCGCGCGCTCTGGGAGTCGATGCCCGTGCAGGTTCTGCACGAGATCGTCCGGCGCGGCAAGGTGCCGGGCGAGATCCGCGTCCGCGCCGGTCGCGTCTTCCGCCTGCTGCGTCCGCTCTGCCTGGAACTGCCGTTCAAGCTTTCGCTGCACGAGCGGCTCGAATTTTTGGTATAATATCCGTCACTCATTTCAGTCTGTGACGATTCGGCGGGGTGCCGGACGTGTGACGGGCGAGAAAAGTCTACAGGGAATGAAAATGACCAGTAATGAACATTGCCACGTGTTTACGTCGGAGTCCGTTTCGGAGGGGCATCCCGACAAGGTGGCGGACCAGATTTCCGATGCGATCCTCGACGCGTGCCTCAAGGCCGACAGCCATGCGCATGTCGCCTGCGAGACGGTAGTCGGGCCCGACGTCGTGATCAACATGGGCGAGATCACCTGCAAGGGGTGGTCGAAGTCCGACGCGCGGGCGATTGCCGCGAAGGTCGTGAAGAAGATCGGCTACGACCGCCCGGAGGAGCGCTTCAGCTGGAAGACGTTCGACTACATCACGTACCTGCACGAGCAGGCGCCCGACATCGCGCAGGGCGTCAACCGCAAGAGCAAGGCGAAGCAGGGCGCGGGCGACCAGGGCATGATGTTCGGCTACGCGACGAACGAGACGGTGAACTACATGCCGGCGACGATCGTCTATGCGCACGAGCTCCTGAAGATGTACGCGCGCCTGCGCAAGCGCGGCGGCAAGTACTCCTGGCTGCGGCCCGACGCGAAGAGCCAGCTGTCGATCGTCTACGAGGACGGCAAGCCCTCGTGGATCGACACGGTGGTCATCTCGCACCAGACGACGGAGGCGGGCGCGACGCAGCAGAACTACGCCGAGATCGAGCGCCTGGCGAAGGACTACCTCTCCAAGACGGGGCTGCTGTCGGAGGACACGAAGTTCTTCGTCAACCCGACGGGGCGGTTCGTCATCGGCGGCCCCTGCGGCGATTCGGGGCTCACGGGGCGCAAGGTCATCGTCGACACGTACGGCGGCATGGCGGCGCACGGCGGCGGCGCGTTCTCCGGCAAGGATCCCTCGAAGGTCGATCGCTCGGCCTCCTACTACGCGCGCTATGCGGCGAAGAACATCGTCGCGGCCGGCCTGGCGGACCGCTGCCAGATCCAGGTCGCCTACGCGATCGGCATCGACAAGCCCGTCTCCTTCTGCGTGAAGACGTTCGGCACGGCGAAGGGGGGCGTGACGGACGCGGCGCTGGAGAAGATGCTCGTGTCCGGCAAGGTCTTCGACTTCCGCCCCGCCGCGCTCATCGACGACCTGAAGCTGCTGAAGCCGCAGGGCTGGAGCTACGAGGAGACGGCGGCGTACGGCCACTTCGGGCGGGACATCTTCCCGTGGGAGAAGCTGGACCGGGTCGCGCCGCTGAAGAAGCTCTTCAAGGTCGCCTAAGCGGCGAAGCGCGCGGATGCTGGCGACGGGAATCATCCATCACGTCAATTTCCTGGAGATCGTCCGGCATCCGTGGTTCATGTCCGCGTTCCTGGCGGCGGCGTCCGCGCAGGTGCTGAAGTTCGTCTACTTCTGGTGGCGGACGGGCCGGCCGGATGCGCATGCGTTCCGCACGGCGGGCGGCATGCCGTCCGTCCATTCGGCGCTCGTCTCGGCCCTGGCCTTTGCGGTCGGGCTCACGGAGGGGTTCGACGCGCCGTACGCGATGATCGCCGTCGGGCTGGGGCTGATCGTGCTCGTCGACGCGGCGACGCTCCGGCGCGAGGCGGGCGAGCACGCGAAGCTCATCAACCGCATCGTCTCGCACCTGAACAGCGCGAGCGAAGAGGAGCGCATCGAGGCGCGGCGGCTGGAGGAACGCCTCGGCCACCGCCGTCGCGAGGTCGTTGCGGGCGTGCTCTGGGGCATGCTGGTTGCGTTTGCCGTGTGCGCGGTCTGGGATTTCTGGAAATGACATGAAACGCATCGTCCATTACCTTCTGTTGGCGGCGATCCTCGTCGGGCTGCCGCTGGCCTGTTGCCTCATGGGCGGGTATGACGAGATTCTCGCGGGCGTGAAGAGCTTCCCGCCGCGCACGGAAGACTTCGGCTTGCACCCCGAAAAGCTTTGGAACTACCGGCGTCCGTTCAACTGGTGCTGGTTCCTCGGCATGGCGGCCTTTACCGCCGGCTGCCTGTTCCCGTTCCTGCGTCGCGGGATTCGCGCGTGCCGTCGGTCGCCGTCGGCGGACGCCCTGCCGCGCGGACGCTTCCCCTGGTGGGGCTGGGCCGGGCTGGCGCTGATGCTGGCCGCCTGGGTCGTGACATGGAGCCGTTTCGCGTGGTTTCGCCCGTATCAGGTTCTGCTTTCCTATTTTCCCGTCTGGACGGGCTACATCCTGACGGTGAACGCGCTCTGCGTGTGGCGGAAGGGGACGTCGCCGCTCACGGCGCATCCGTTCGTCTATCTGCTGACGTTTCCGGCCTCCTCGCTCTTCTGGTGGTTCTTCGAGTACCTCAACCGCTTCGTCTGGAACTGGTACTACCTCGGCATCGCCGAGCTTTCGGCGGCGACCTACACGCTCTACGCGACGCTCTGCTTCGCCTCCGTCCTGCCGGCCGTCTACGCGACGGCGGAGTTCCTCGGCACGTTCCGATTCTTCGACGACCGCGTCTACGACGGCATGGCCTGGCGGCCGGATGTGCGCAGCCCCGTCTCGCGGGCCGTCCTCGCGGCGCTGTCGCTCGTCGGGCTGACGGGCATCGTCTTCTTCCCCGACTGCGCCTATCCGCTCCTGTGGATCTCGCCGCTGATGGTCTTCGTCCTCGTTCAGGTGATGCTGGGCGAGCGTTGCCTTCTGGATCGGCTGAAGACGGGCGCCTGGGGGCTCGTCTTCCGCTTTGCGGTGGCCGCGCTCGTCTGCGGGCTCTGCTGGGAGACGTGGAACTATTATGCGCTGGCGAAATGGGTCTATGCCGTGCCGTGGGTGCACGGCTGGCAGATCTGGGAGATGCCGCTCATCGGCTTTGCGGGCTACCTGCCGTTCGGCGTCGAGTGCGCGGCGGTGACCTATTGGATTTACGATGCGTTCGCAATCCGAGATGCGGTCGCCTGACGACGGGGCGGCCAACCTCTACGTCCACTTCCCGTTCTGTCGGCGCAAGTGCCGCTATTGCGCGCTCTACTCGCGCGTCGGCGTGCCGGCGGCTGCGCGTGACGCCTACGTCAGGCAGCTGGCGCGCGTCATCTCCGCCTGGGGACAGACCCCCGACTTTAGGGGACAGGCCCCGCGTTTTTTGGGGACAGGCCCCGCGCCCTCCGGGGGACAGACCCCGGTCTCGCGGCTGAAAACCATCTATTTCGGTGGTGGTTCGCCCGCACTTTGCGACCTGAGGCCGATCCTCGCGGCGCTTGGGCCACGTCTTTCTGACGAGACGGAGTTCACGGTCGAGCTGCATCCGCAGGATGTCTCGGACGATCTGCTGAAGATGTTGCGCGACGGCGGCGTCAACCGCATCTCGATGGGTGTGCAGTCGCTCGATGACGCGACACTCGCGGCGATGGGGCGCGGCTACGCGGTTGCCGAAGCCGCGCGGGCGTTTGCGCACGTGAAACGGCTGTTCGACAATGCCGGCATTGACCTCATCGTCGGCTATCCGGGTGACCCGTGCGCAGGCTGGGAGGCGTTGCGCGACTGGGGTCTGAGCCACTGCTCCGTCTATTCGCTCCAGAACGAGCGTGGGCTGGCGGACGTGCCGGATGACGACTGGGTGCTGGATCGCATCCGCGCAGTTTCGGGATACTTGAATGAAATCGGCCTTGAACGCTACGAGATCTCGAACTATGCCGTGCCGGGCAAGGAATGCCGCCACAACCTTGCCGTCTGGCGAGGCGAGGATTATTTCGGCCTCGGCGCGGGCGCGTACGGGCGGCTCGGTCTCCGCCGGACGCGCAACTTCGGGGCCTGTCCCCCGGATAGCGCGGGGCCTGTCCCCAAGGAGGGTGCGGGGCCTGTCCCCAAAAAACGCGGGGTCTGTCCCCAGCGGTCGGGGGCCTGTCCCCAGGCGGCGGAGGAGACGGTTACGCCCGAACAGGACGCGCTGGAGCGGCGGATCTTTCGGCTGCGTACGCGCGAAGGGCTGGACGCGACGGGCTATCCGGCGTGGGGACAGGCCCTCGAAAAATTCTGCAAGACGGGGCTGTTGACGAAAGAAGGGGAGATTTACAGTCTGACGGCGCGCGGCACGGAAGTTTGTGACTCGATTCTCGCTGAACTCGTCTGAACGGCGTCGCGTTTGGCTTGCGCACGATGCGCGTGGAGCCGAGGGTCGGATTCGAACCGACGCGTCCTTGCGGATCCTGATTACAAATCAGGCGCAGTCAACCACTGTGCCACCCCGGCGGCAAGTGGCGCGTAGTATACCATAATTCGCGGCGTTTTTGTGCGCCGATAAATGCAAAACAATGCCAATCCCCCCCTCAAAGAAAAATTTCATTTTGCCCCTTGCGGCAAGGGGCGGGTTTTGGTATCCTGTTCACGTTGAGGTTCCACCTCTGCGGCAGGTGTTCGGCGGGTGCGTCAGGCTGTGCGGCCTGGCTCGCGGACGACGCGAAAGAGGGGTTTGCGATTACCTCGGCTTATAGGAGTCCTCGCCATGAAGACCTCCATCGCAAATGGCACATTCGCCGCTGATTGCTGGACTGACACAGTTAAGGCCAAGGGCGGCAATGGCGAAAGTTGTGAATACAATCCGAAACGAACGCTCCTAGTCTGGATTGTCGATTGCGTTTGTGCCATGCTCCTGATCGGATGCACAATCTGGGTGGCTTGCCGGTACGGCTCGCTCCCTGATCGAATCCCGATCCATTATGGTGCGAACGGAGTTGTCGATGGATATGGCAGCAAGAGCATGATATGGGCAGTGATTGCCATTATGTGGGCGGTTGTCGGTATTGTGTCTGCGGTAGAGCAATTCCCGAGACTTTGGAATACCGTGTTTGAACGTACAAAAGAGAACCAGTGCCGCCTGTTGCCCTTGACCTGGCATTTCATGAGCACCACCAAGCTGGCCATCTCTTCCATGTTCGCATATGTCGTCGTCATGTGTGTCAGAGGCGGGGATCTTTCGCCGCTATTCCTTCCTCTCGTGCTGACGGCAGTGTGTGCCAATTCCTTGTATTGGATAATCAAGCTAGCCATCAACCGATAAATCACCCCTTCGGATGCCATCACCTGGCGAGGCGGTTGCAGTTCTCGACGGCGCCTTTCTCGTAGGAGGCGCAGGCCCGCGTGCAGCAGGGCTCGGCCTTGAACGCGCGGGCGAGCAGCTTCTGGTCGAGGAACTCGCAGCCGTTGCCGTCGTCACGCTCCTGCTGAGGGGATCGACTCGCGGATTTCATCCTCGGTTTAGGCCCATTTGACTTCGCGGTTAGCAACATGATATAATTTCCGCCGTGTGAGTTTAGATTCCGAGGAAAATGCCGCGGATTCCACAACAAACGCACAAGACATTGAGAAAGTGAAGAAATACGTGGGATCGTAGCTCAACTGGACAGAGCGACGGTTTCCTAAACCGTAGGTTCCGGGTTCGATTCCCGGCGGTCCCACCATTCGTCCTACCTATGAAAAAGCCGCAGACTGTCGTTGAGAAGATCCTTTCCGCCCATCTCGTCGAGGGCAACCCCGCGACGGACGCCGAAATCGGCATCCGCATCGACCAGACCCTGACGCAGGACGCGACGGGCACGATGGCGTACCTCCAGTTCGAGTCGATGGGCGTGCCGCGCGTGAAGACCGACCTCTCGGTCTCCTACGTGGACCACAACACGGTTCAGATCGGCTACGAGAACGCCGACGACCACGACTTCCTGCAGTCCATCGCGAAGAAGTACGGCGTCGTCTTCTCGAAGTGCGGCAACGGCATCTGCCACCAGCTCCACCTCGAGCGCTTCGGCAAGCCGGGGACGACGCTCCTCGGCTCCGACTCGCACACGCCGACGGGCGGCGGCATCGGCCAGGTCGCGATCGGCGCGGGCGGCATCGACATCGCCGTCGCGATGGCAGGCGGCGCGTTCCACATCCCGACGCCGAAGGTGCGCGCGATCTTCCTCAAGAACCGCCTGCGCAAGGGCGTGAGCGCGAAGGACGTAATCCTGACGGTGCTGAAGAAGTTCGGCACGAAGGGCAATGTCGGCTGGATCTTCGAGTACTGCGGGCCGGGCGTCGCGACGCTCGACGTGCCGAGCCGCGCGACGATCGCGAACATGGGCGCGGAGCTGGGGGTGACGACGTCGGTCTTCCCGTCCGACGCCGTGACGAAGCAGTTCCTCGTCGCGCAGGGGCGCGGCGGGGACTACGTGAAGCTCGTCGCCGATCCGGGCAGCGAATATGACGATTCCTTCGAGATCGATCTCGCGAAGGTCGAGCCGCTCGCGGCCGCGCCGCACTCGCCGGGGAACGTCGTGACCGTCAAGTCGATGAAGGGCAAGAAGGTCAACCAGATCCTGATCGGCAGCTGCACGAACAGCTCCTACCGCGACATCCGCACGGTCGCGCTCTACCTGAAGGGCAAGCACGTCGCGGACGACGTCGAGGTCGGCATCGCCTGCGGGTCGCGCCAGGTCGTCAACATGCTCGCGAAGGACGGGTCGCTCGCGATCCTCCACGCGGCGGGCTGCCGGATGCTGGAGAACGCCTGCGGCTTCTGCATCGGCGCGCACATGTCGCCGCGCACGGGGGCCGTCTCGCTGCGGACGAACAACCGCAACTTCGAGGGCCGGAGCGGCACGAAGTCCGCGCAGGTCTACCTCGTCTCGCCCGAGACGGCGGCGGCCTCGGCGCTGACGGGCAAGGTCGAGCTGCCGACGAAGAAGCCGGTCGCGGCGGTGCCCGCGCCGAAGAAGTTCCCGGTCGACGACGCGATGTTCCTCTACCGCGCGACGGCCGGGAAGGGCGTGAAGGGCACGGAGATCGTGCGCGGCCCGAACATCGCGACCGTGCCGAAGGGCGTGCCGCTCGCGAAGGATCTCGTCGGCGTCGCGGCGATCAAGGTTGGCGACAAGATCACGACGGATCACATCATGCCGGCGGGCGCGCGGCTGAAGTTCCGCTCGAACATCCCGCAGTACGCGAAGTTCGTCTTTGAGCCGTGCGACCCGCAGTTCCACGACAACTGCCTCGCGAACAAGGAGAAGGGGCTTGCGAACGTCATCGTCGCGGGCGAGAGCTACGGGCAGGGGTCGAGCCGCGAGCACGCGGCGCTCTGCCCGATGTACCTTGGCGTGAAGGCCGTGATCGCGAAGTCGATCGAGCGCATCCACCGCGCGAACCTCATCAACTTCGGCATCGTGCCGTTCACGTTCGCCGATCCGAAGGATTACGACAAGATCGCGGCGGGCGACAGGCTGGAGCTGAAGGGCATCCGCGCGGCGGTCGAAGGCGACGGCGTCCTGACGGTCAAGGGGCCGAAGGGGGCGTTTCAGGTGAAGACGGCGCTCTCGGATCGCGAGAAGCACCTGATTCTCTGCGGCGGCCTCCTCGCCTCGATTGCGGCCCGGCGCGGTTGATTTCAACAGGGCCGCTATGGTATAATACGCGCAATTTTTCACAGGAAAGCCCCTCTTCGGGGCCAATTCAAGGAGAAAACAAGACATGGCCAAGACGCCGAAATTCGCGAACGCCAAGGTGTTCGAATGGGTTGACAAGTGGAACAAGGTCTGCACGCCCGACAAGATCGTGGTCGTGACGGGCTCGAAGAAGGAGCACCTCGCGATCTGCGAGATGATGGTCAAGAAGGGCCAGTTCGTCAAGCTGAACTCGAAGAAGCGCCCCGAGTGCTACCTCGCCCGCTCGCACGAGAGCGACGTCGCGCGCGTCGAGGGCCGCACGTTCATCTGCTCGAAGAAGGAGATCGACGCGGGCCCGACGAACCACTGGATGGAGCCCGAGGCGATGAAGAAGCTCATGCTCAAGAGCTACCGGGGCTGCATGGCGGGCCGCACGATGTACGTGATCCCGTTCGCGATGGGCCCGATCGGCAACCCGATCACCCAGTACGGCATCGAGGTCACCGACTCGCCGTACGTCGTCGTGAACATGAACATCATGACGCGCACGGGCGACGCGGTGCTGAAGCACCTCGGCACGAACGGCGACTTCATCCCCTGCATCCACTCCGTCGGCGCGCCGCTCAAGAAGGGCCAGAAGGACGCCGCGTGGCCCTGCGCGAAGAAGATCGAGGACAAGTTCATCACCCAGTTCCCCGAAGAGCGCCAGATCTGGTCGTTCGGCTCGGGCTACGGCGGGAACGCGCTCCTCGGCAAGAAGTGCTTTGCGCTCCGCATCGCGTCGAAGCTCGCGAAGGACGAGGGCTGGATGGCCGAGCACATGCTCATCCTCACGCTCACCTCGCCGGAGAAGAAGCAGTACCACGTCACGGCGGCGTTCCCGTCCGCCTGCGGCAAGACGAACCTCGCCATGATGCTCCCGAAGCTTCCGGGCTGGAAGCTCCAGACGATCGGCGACGACATCGCGTGGCTCAAGCCGGGCGAAGACGGCCGCCTCTACGCGATCAACCCGGAGAACGGCTTCTTCGGCGTCGCGCCGGGCACGTCGAACGACTCGAACCCGAACGCGCTGAAGTCCTGCAAGAAGGGCACGATCTTCACGAACGTCGTCCTGACGCCCGACGGTGACATCTGGTGGGAGGACATGGGCATCGATGCGCCGGCCGAGGGCGTCGACTGGAAGGGCAACCCCTGCTACCGCTGCATCGACGACAAGCGCCGCATGGGCCCGAAGCCGGGCATGACCAAGGCCGAGGTGAAGGCGATGGGCTACGTCGCCGCCCACAAGAACTCGCGCTTCACGGCGCCGGCGGTCAACTGCCCGGTGCTCGACAAGGAAGGCTTCAACGGCAAGTTCAACAAGAAGCCGACCGGCGTGCCGATCGACGCGATCCTCTTCGGCGGGCGCCGTCCGTCGACGATTCCGCTGGTGAACGAGGCGAAGGACTGGACGCACGGCGTGTTCATGGGCTCCGCTGCGGGCTCCGAGGTCACGGCCGCCGTCATCTCCGACCAGATCGGCCAGGTCCGTCGCGACCCGATGGCGATGCTGCCGTTCTTCGGCTACAACGTCGCGGACTACTTCCAGCACTGGCTGGAGATGGAGCGCACCTCCGCCGACGCGACGAAGCTGCCGAAGATCTACTTCGTCAACTGGTTCCGCAAGACGGACAAGGGCGAGTTCATGTGGCCGGGCTTCGGCGACAACAGCCGCGTCCTGAAGTGGATCTGCCAGCGCATCGACGGCACCGTCAAGGCGAACGAGACCGCGATTGGCAACCTGCCGTTCGAGAAGGACATCGACGTCTCGAACAACGACGACCCGAACCCCAACTTCCGCGTCAACAAGGCGTTCCTGAAGGATCTGCTGACGGTCGACGTCGAGGGCTGGAAGAAGGAGATCGCGACGATCGGCGCGTCCTACGACCAGTATGACGCCCTCCCGTCGAAGGACTCGAAGGTCGCCTCGAAGACGGCGAAGCGCGTCCCGAAGGCTCTGCGTCAGGTTCTCGCCGACGTGACGGCGGCGCTCGCGAAGTAAGGTTCGCGTCCAGACGGACAGGAAAGGGGCCGTGGCCGAGAGGCTGCGGCCCCTTTTGCGTCTGCTGACCTCCCCATTGATTCCACGGCGCAAAAAGAGTATAATTCCCTGCTAAAAAGGGCGCGTAGCGTCCGAAGGGGAATGACATGAACAAGTACCTTGACTCTTTTATGAAGGCCTTTCCGTACGAGGGCCTGACCTACGATGACGTCACGCTGGTGACGCAGTATGCCGACTTCCTGCCCGACGACACGTCGCTTGAGACGAAGCTCACCTCGCGCACGTCGATGAAGATCCCGTTCATGTCGGCGGCGATGGACACCGTGACCGAGGCGCCGATGGCGATTGCGATGGCCCTCGCGGGCGGCATCGGCTGCATCCACAAGAATCTGGAGGAAGACGACCAGGCCGCGCAGGTCGCGCGCGTCAAGAACCACCTGAACGGCCTCATCGCGAACCCCGTCTGCTTCCACGCGAACGACGACATCAGCTTCCTGCGCAGCGAGAAGAAGCGCATGGGCCTCAAGTTCAACGGCTTCCCGGTGCTGGATGCGAGCGACAAGCTCGTCGGCATGATCACGTCGTCCGACATGCGCTTCGCGCCGATGAACGCGATGAAGCTGAAGGACGTCATGCAGCCCTGCCCGATCACGGGCGACGCGAAGACCTCGCTCAAGAAGGCCTACGACCTCATGCGCAAGGCGAAGATCGGCAAGCTGCCGCTCGTGGACCGCGACGGCAAGGTCATCGGCCTCTACTCCTTCACGGACGTCGCGCGCATCATCGAGAACTCGAACGCGGGCTACAACTGCGACAGCCAGTTCCGCCTGCGCGTGTCGGCCTCCGTCTCGGGCGGCAAGGGCGACCTCACGCGCATGGAGAAGCTGGCGGCGGCGGGCGTCGACTGCGTTGTCGTCGACTCCGCGCACGGCCACACGAAGGGCATCATGGACATGACGAAGTACATCGTCAAGAACTTTCCGAAGGTGGACGTGATCGCCGGCAACATCGCGACGGGCGAGGCGGCGAAGGCGCTCGCGAAGGCGGGCGCGCACGCCGTCAAGGTCGGCATCGGCCCCGGCTCGATCTGCACGACGCGCGTCGTCTGCGGCGTCGGCATTCCGCAGCTGACGGCCGTCTACAACGCGGCGAAGGCCCTGCGCGGCAGCGGCGTCGCCGTCATCGCCGACGGCGGCATCAAGCTGTCGGGCGACGTGCCGAAGGCGCTCGCGGCCGGCGCCGACTCGGTGATGCTCGGCTCGGTGCTCGCGGGCACGGAGGAGTCGCCGGGCGAGAAGATCTACGCGAACGGGCGCAAGTACGTCGTCTACCGCGGCATGGGGTCGATGGCGGCCCTCAAGAACGGCAAGGGCTCGCGCGCGCGCTACTTCCAGGACAACGAGGACGAGGACAGCCTCGTGCCGCAGGGCATCGAGGGCATGGTGCCGTACGCGGGCCACGTGAAGTCCATCATGACGCAGTTCTGCGGCGGGCTTCGCGCCTCGCTCGGCTACTGCGGCGCGCGGACGGTCGCGGAGCTTCAGGAGAAGGGCAAGTTCTACCGCGTCACGGCGGCGGGCCAGCGCGAGGCGCGTCCGCACGACATCACGATCACGAAGGAAGCCCCGAACTACCGGGCGTAAGGAAGGGCGTTCGCCATGATGAAGCATCTGTCAGTTGTCCTGTGCGCGGGCGCCCTCGGCCTCGCGGCCGTCGCCGCGCCGGATCCGGTCGCCGAGGGGTTCGTGGACTGGACGGGGATCACCCAGAAGAGCTACCTCTTCGGGCGGGCGCTCACGCCGAGCGACCTCCGTCAGCGCACCGTCGTCTACGTCGTCGTGGACGCCGAGTCGTTCGCCGGGGGAAAGGTCAAGGAGCTCGCGCCGCTCGCGAGCCTGATGCCGCTGCCGCCGTCCCATGCGACGCAGTGGGAGACCCAGGAGCTGCCGCATGACGGCATCGTCGTCTTCTCGGTGCGCAACGCGGACAGGGGGACGGACGCCAAGACGTTCGCCGAGCGCTTCCGTCCGCCGAAGGACGCCGAGCAGTCGGAGGCTCAGGTCTATTCGTCCTACGGCCTGCAGATGGTTCCGTTCTACCGGGACGTTGCGCCCGCCGGCGAGGCGGACCTTGCGGCGGACAAGCTGCCGTTCGTCGCCGTCTACGCGGCGGAGGGGACAGACCCCGTCTACGCGAAGGAGAGGTTTGCGGCGGCCGACCTGAAGGGCGTGCGCGAGGCGGTCAGGAAGGCGCGCGAGAAGCTGCCGACGGACTGGACGCCGCCGCTGGGCATCCGCGAGCCGCAGTTCTTCAAGCAGGTCCCGGCGCTGCTCGCGAAGGGCAAGCCGGCGTCGGCGGCCCTGAAGGTCCTCGCGGCGGGCATCAAGTCGAAGAACCCCGACCAGGCGAAGGAGGCGCAGGTCATGTACGACGCGCTGAACCAGCACTGCAGCGACCTGAAGCTCCGCATCAGCCTCGAATACAGCAGCGCGCCCGCGCGGGCCTACTACGACTTCCAGACGCTGATCCGCCTCTACCCGTCCGAGAAGAAGAAGATGCAGGCGATCGACCAGAAGCTCAAGCAGAACAAGGAGCTCGGCTCGCTCGGCAAGATCTTCGAGAAGCTGATGCTCTGGGGCCGCGACGACTTCGTCTGCAAGAACGCGGGCGAGGCGAAGAAGATCGTGCAGGAGCTGCAGAAGTACAAGAAGACGCTGGAGGCGCTGGCCAACAGCCAAAACGCCCAGATCCAGGGCGAGGCGATGCTCTTCGCCTCGCAGCTGGATATGCTGATCGAGACCATCCCGATGAAGGTGCCCCAGAAGTGACGGCGCAGAAGAAGACCTGGCAGGACTACGGCCGGGAGTGGCTGGACACGTTGGTCGTCGCGATTTCGGTCGCGATGGCCTTTCGCGCCTATTTCTACACGCCGTTCAAGATCCCGACCGGCTCGATGCAGGAGACGCTCTGGGGCTACCACACCGACGTCACGGCCGAACGCGGCGCGTGGGACGTCTTTCCGCTCTCCGTCCTCAAGTGGGCCGTCACAGGCTCGCGCACGGTCGCGTGGGAGGCGCCCGTGTCGGGGCAGGTGCGGTGCATCCCGCGCGCGGACGGCTTCGCGACCGTGAAGGTCGGCACGTCCGCCGAGGAGTGGTCGTTGCCGACGGACGCCTGCCGCGCGCTGCACGGCAAGCACGTGCGCGCGGGCGAGACGTTCTGGAAGGGCGCGATCACGACGGGCGACTTCATCTTCGTCAACCGCTGGAAGTGGAACTTCGTCCAGCCGAAGGACGACGAGGTCATGATCTTCTCGACGACGGGCATCCGCGACCTGCCGCAGGGAACGCACTACATCAAGCGGATGAAGGCCCGGCCCGGCGAGACGTACGCGCTGGAACACCCCGTGCAGGGGCGCCCGACGGTCGTCACGATGGGGGCGGACGAGTACTTCGCCTGCGGCGACAACTTCAACAACTCCTTTGACAGCCGCTACTGGGGAACGGTGCCCCGCGGCAACCTGCGCGGATGCGCGTCATTCGTCTTTTGGCCACTCACCGGATGGAGAATCATCAAATGAGCGAACAGCTGATCCAGACGCCGTGCACCTTCGGCGAAAACGGGAACTTCCTGCTTGAGCGCGAGCTCGGCACGGGCGGCATGGGCGGCGTCTACATGGGGCGCGACAAGATGCTCGACCGCCCCGTCGCCGTCAAGGTCATGCTGAAGGAATACGGCAGCGACGCCGAGTTCGTCGAGAAGTTCAAGAAGGAGGCGCAGTCCGTCGCGCGCCTCATCCACCCGAACATCGCGCAGGTCTACTCCTACGGCATCTGCGACGGCATGCCCTACATCGCGATGGAGCTTGCCACGGGCGGGTCGCTCTACTCGATCATGCAGGCGAACCCCGGCAAGGCGGACGTCACGCGCGTCATCAAGATCTGCCAGCAGGTCGCCCAGGCGCTCCAGTGCGCGACCGACCAGGGCTGCGTGCACGGCGACGTCAAGCCGGAAAACATTCTCCTCGACGCGAACGGCAACGCGAAGCTCGTCGACTTCGGCCTCGCGGCGATGCAGAAGGACACGGACGAGATCTGGGGCACGCCCTACTACATCTCGCCGGAGAAGGTGAAGAAGGAGCCGATCGACTTCCGTGCCGACATGTATTCCCTCGGCGGCACGCTCTACCACGCGCTCACCGGCGTCGCGCCGTTCGAGGGCGAGGACTCCATCGCCGTCGTCAAGAAGCGCTTTCTCGGCCCGCCGAAGAAGCCGAGCGAGATCCGTCCCGACCTGACGCCCGCGATCGACGACCTCGTGATGCGCATGCTCGCGCTCAACAAAGAAGACCGCTATCCGAGCTTCGAGGCGCTGCTGGAGGCGTTCAAGGCCGTCCTGACGACGGGCCTCACGAAGGGCGCGACGAGCACGACGACGTCCGGCACGCCCGTGAAGCGTCCAACGACCGTGGCGGGGCGGCGGACGGTGATGATGCGCGGCCGCCGCACGACGATGATGAAGCGTCCGGGCACGGTCAAGCGGAACCTCGAAAGCGGCGAGGAAGGGAACGAGGGCGCGCTCGACGAGACGGAGACGCCCGCGAAGACGGACGAAGACGACGAGGACGAGAAGGGCGGCAACCTGCTCGTCAAGGTGATCCTGTTCGTCGTCCTCGGCATCCTGCTCATCGCCGGCATCGGCGGCGGTCTCTGGTGGTTCGTCGTCTCCGACAAGAAGGCGAAGGCCGCCGAGGAGCAGCGGCAGATCGTGCAGGGCTACACGAAGGCCCGCGCCGCCGTGACGGACACCGTCGCCCACGCCGTCAAGTTCGCGGACGAGTTCGACGATTTCGCGCAGAAGGCGGTCGAGGCGTGCGAGAAGCCGACGAAGGAACTCGCGAAGCTGCTCGGCCCCGAACACGCGAAGCTGCTGAAGCCCGAACCGACGAAGGAGCTTCTGGACGCGATTGCCGCGACGAACGACACGCCGAAGGCCGAAGCCCCGGCGACGCCGGCTCCGGCGGCGACCAACGCCGCGCCCGCCGCTGCCGCGCCGGCCGCGACGAATGCGGCCCCGGCGAAGGCCGAGGCGAAGCCGGCGGCGGACAAGAAGGATGCAAAGGGCGCGAAAGGAAAGACCGCTGCGAAAGGTAAGGACGCCCCCGCCGCGAAACCGGCCGAGGCGAAGCCCGCCGAACCGCCGCCGCCCGCCGTCGTTTCGATGCGCGAACTCTGGGAGCGCGCCTACGGCTGCCAGGCGAGCGCCGTGCGCATCCGCCACGCCGTGCGCCAGCTCGTGAAGAAGGGCGCGGAGGGCGATGCGCTCGTCGAGCAGACGGAGGAGAACGCCCGCGCGCTCGGCAGGCTCTCCGTTGTCCTCGCCGAGATGCTGGACCAGATCAAGACGTCGAAGGACGTCGAGAACGTCCGCAAGGGCATCACCTACATCAAGTCGCGCGGCGACAAGCTCGTTGAGCAGACCGCGAAGCGCCTGCGCCTCGAGAAAATTCAGAAAGAACGCGACCTTAAGAACGCAGAAGCCGCCGCCGCCGAGAAGGCGCGGCAGGAGAAGCTCGCCGCCGAACGCCAGGCGAAGATTGACGCGGAGACCCAGGCGGCGGCGGAGAAGTTCGAGACGATCGCCGCGCAGGGCTCCCTGCGCCAGCTCGACTGGAAGAACGCGCTGCGCCAGCTGGAGACCCTCAAGGCCGACCTGAAGACGCCGGAGGGCCAGCACGCGGCGGACATCCAGATCCGCAAGGTCAACGACATGAAGAAGATGCAGGAGGTCTTCGTCAAGAGCATGGGCGGCTACGTCTTTCGCGGCAAGCTCAAGGGCGCGAAGGTCGTCTCCGTCAACGAGCGTGAGATGAACCTCGACCGTGGCAAGGCGAAGGCGCGCATACCGTGGCACAAGTTCTACAAGGACTACCCCGGCAACCTGAACGAGCTCATCAACCACTTCGTCATTCGCGGACGCGACAACGCCAAGCCGAGGCTCAACCTGAAGGACTGGGCGGACGCGATGACGGGCGCGGCGCTCACGATGCAGATCGTCTGCTCGGAGGTGAACGGCGCGGTCGAGAAGGGCGAGCAGCTCGCGAAGAAGGCCGTGGAGGAGTTCCCGGAATACGCAAAGACCGCGAAGGAGATCTTCCCGGAGATCGAGTTCGGCGAGTCGGCGGAGTAAGACGCAGGGTTGCTTTCGCTGAACACGGAGGGCTCGAAGGAACGGGGGCACGGAGAACCTTTGATAAAACATCTCCGTGTCTCTCCCTCTCCGTCACCTCCGCGTTAAGCGCCGCAGGCTTTACAAAACAAAAGGCAGATATGCAAACAGTCACCAATGAAATCGCCCGCGCGATGGCGGGTTCCAGCTTCATCCGCAAGATGTTCGAGAAGGGCCTCGAGCTGAAGCGCCAGTTCGGCGCGGACGCCGTGTGCGACTTCTCGCTCGGCAACCCCGACGTGCCGCCGCCGCCCCGGACGCGCGACGAGCTGATCCGCCTTGCGGACGCCGCCGTGCAGCCGCTCGGCCTCGGCTACTGTCCGAACGCCGGCATCCCGTCCGTCCGCGAGACGATGGCCGGCTTCCTCTCGCGCCAGCAGGAGACGCCCGTCGCGGCGAAGGACGTCGTCATGACCGTCGGCGCGGCCGGCGCGATGGTGAGCTTCTTCCGTGCGGTCGTCGAGCCGGGCGACGAGATCATCACGCCCGCGCCCTACTTCGTCGAGTACGGCTCCTACAGCGGACACTTCGGCGGCGTTCTCAAGACCGTGCCGTCCCTCCCGCCGGACTTCATGCCCGACGTGAAGGGACTCGCGGCGGCGATCACGCCAAAGACGCGCGCGATTATCGTCAACTCGCCCAACAACCCGACGGGCTGCATCTATCCGCGCGAAGTCCTGATGGAGATTGCGGCGCTCGTCGACGCGGAGAACGCGCGGCGCGACGCGCAGCCGGAGGCGCGTCCGCTCTTTCTCCTCTCGGACGAGCCGTATCGCGCGTTCGCTTTCGACGGCGCGACGGTGCCGGCGATCCTTCCGCTCACGAAATGGGCGTGCGTGCTCGGCTCGTTCTCGAAGACGCTCTCGCTCGCGGGCGAGCGCATCGGCTATTTTGTCGCGAACCCCGCGATGCCCGGACAGGCCGCGCTCATGCAGGCCGTCACGCTCACGAACCGGACGCTCGGCTACGTGAACGCGCCGGTGATCGGCCAGCGGCTCGCCGCCGCGCTCGTGAACGAGACGGTCGACCTCGCGGTCTACGACCGCCGGCGCAAGCTGATGGCGAAGGTGCTGACGGAGGCCGGGGTGGAGTTCGCGCTGCCGAAGGGGGCGTTCTACTTCTTCGCGAAGAGCCCGGTCGCGGACGACGTCGCGTTCGTCGACGCGCTCGTGAAGGAGCGCATCCTCGTCGTGCCGGGCAGCGGCTTCGGCTTTGCGGGCTACGTGCGCATCTGCTGCAGCGTCGACGAGGCGATCATCGCCCGCAGCGCCGAGGGCTTCAGGCGCGCTGTGCAGTCGTTCCGCGTTCTGGGGTGAGACGGGCTGCCTCGTCTCCGTCGGCCTTGCCGTACATTCTCTGGGACTGGAACGGGACGCTCCTGGACGACACCGATGCGGCCATCGGCGCGTTAAATGCCGTGCTGCGGCGGCGGGGGCTGCCCGCCATCGGTCGCGTGTGGTATCGAGAGCACTTCGCCTTTCCCGTCAAGCCCGTCTATGCGGCGTGTGGCGTCGACCTTGCGCAGGAGGACTGGGCGGCGCTTGCGCAGGAGTACCATGACGCCTACGCGGCGTTGCCGAAACGGCTGAACGCCGAGACGCGGACGGCCCTGCTGCGCGTCAAGGCCAGTGGCGGCGGACAGTCCATCATCTCGGCCCTGCGGCAGGATCTCCTCGACGCGGCGGTGGACGGCGAAGGCCTGCGCGGCTTCTTCGATTTCGTCTATGGCGTTGACAATCTCGACGGCGCGTCGAAGCTCGTCCGCGCACGCGCGCTGCTGGCACGGCTGCCGGCACACGCAACGGCGCGGGGCGTCACGCTGATCGGCGACGCGCTCCATGACAAGGAGGTCGCCGCAGCGCTGGGCATCGGCTGCGTCCTGTGCGCGCAGGGCGGCCATTCCGCCGCGCGTCTCCGCGCCGTCGCCCCGACGGGCGAGACGCTGCTGGCGGCCCTGGCCCTTGCCGGCGGACGCTAACCAAATGGCATGACGGCGCATCAAACTCCATATAATGGATATCTGGACAGAGATCGCCCGAGACCGCGAGCGCGGCGCCCGTCGGCTGGTGGCCGAGTATGGCGACCGCCTGCTGACGGCGGCGTTCCAGATGACGCAGAACCGGGCGGACGCCGAAGACCTCGTCTTCCGCACGTTTGCCCAGGTCGTCTCGAAGATCGACACCTATGCCGGGCGCAGTCCGTTCTTCACGTGGGTCTACCGCATTCTCCTCAACTTCCGCCGGATGGACTTGCGGAAGAAAGGCGCGAACGCGCTGGTCTTGACGGACGAGCTGCCGGAGGACGCGGATCCGACGCCCGATCCGGCGGAAGCCCTGGCGATCCGGGCCTCCGCCGCCGAGGTGCGCGCCGCCGTGGCGGAACTGCCGGAGACGTTGCGCACGGCGGTCGTCCTGCGCTATTTCGAGGAGATGGACGTCGCGCAGGTGGCGGACGTCCTGGAGATTTCCGTGAGCGCGGCGAAGGTGCGGCTCTTTGCCGCGCGTCGGCGGCTGGCGAAACGGCTGGTGCTAACCGACTTCAGGAAATGTGCATCTAACGCAGATGGTGAAGGAAACAGACAGATTGGGCGAACGCATCCGTGACGCGCTGCGAGATCCGGCGGCGGCGTTGCACGTGTCCGACGACTTCACACGGCGGCTTGACGCGGCGGTGCGTCCGGCGACGGGCGTGATGCGGCTTCGCCTGTCGCGTGGGGCGAAGGTCGCGGCGGCGGTCGCGCTCATGGCGAGTTTCGCCGGCCTTGCCGCGTGGGTCGGCGTGGCGGTCCTCGGGCCCGCGCCCGGAGGCGACGCGGCGGCCGTGCCCGCCGACCGGGAGACGGAGGCGATTTCACGACAAGGAGAGAACACGATGATCGCGAGGAAGATGGCCACCCTCGTCGGGGCGGCGATGGTCTCGGTCGCGGTGCCGGCGGAGGAACTGACGAGCGAGCCGACGTTCGTCTTCCTGCGCCCGGAGACGAGTTCCTTCTGGAACACGGCGACCAACAGCACGATGACGGTGCCGATCGACTACCCGCGCGGCGCCCGGGCGGCGACGCTGTCCGTGCGCGGGCTTGGCTACGAGCAGACGTACGCGGGCATCACGGAGGCAACCTTCACGTTCGAGCTGCCGGCGCCGACCTCGCCCGAGACGGAGAACGTCTACGACCTGACGCTCGCGTTCGACGACGCGGCGGCGACGGTGCGCACGGCGAAGCTCGGCCTCGTTCAGGGGCTCTCCCCGGACGCGGAGGGGACGACGCGCTGCCTCGCGCCCGCGACGGCGAAGGTCTGGCGGCGGGCGAAGGGGCGCGCGGTGCTGCCGATCCCCTACGGCACGACCTCGTTCACGGTGAACGGCGTCGAGACGGACACGGGGCTTGACGGCGCGCAAGGCTGGTTCGCGATCGGCGGAATCGGCCCGGAAGAGAACGTCTCGCTCTCCCTCATGGCCGGCGGCGTGGAATATGCGGCGTCGCTCCTGGGCGGCGGCGGGCTGATGATGATCTTCAGGTAACTCCAGAAAGGACATGCAAATGAAGGGAAGACGCAACATGTTGACGCTCCTGGCCGCCGTCGCGCTGACGGCCCAGGGCGCGAAGATCGAGCAGGTCATCGTCCGCCAGCAGTGGCCGTGGTCGACGGACGTCAAGGTCGAGTACCGGCTCACGGGGGTGACGGCGCCGGTGGACATCGCCGTCACGACGTACAACGGCGACGCGGAGCTGCCGCTGCCCGCCTCGGCCGTCGTCGGCGACCTCTACGGCATCGACGCGGACGGCGTCGGGCAGTTCGTGATCGACCCGGTTGCCGCGTTCGGCACGGCGAAGGTCGCGCTCGCGAACTTCAAGGTGAAACTCTCGGTCTCCGCCTCGGCGGCGAACGTCGGCGAGGTCCTCTACAAGATCTTCGACCTGACGGACGGCTCCTGCCGGGACGTGACGCGCGCCGATTTCCTGAACGGCAAGATGGGCACCTACGAGACGAGCTATTCCGCCTTTGGCGAAGGCTTTACAACGCCGCTGAGCGATGTTCTCGTCTGGACGGGCGTGACGAACAACCCCGCCTACAAGACGACGCATCTCGTCATGCGCAAGATTCCCGCCGGCGACGTGGTTTGGGTGTGCGGTGACGCGGAAGGGACAAAGAGCAATCGCGGCCATCTGCGCGACCGCCAGTACGTCAAGCTCACGCAGGACTACTATGTCGGCGTCTTTGAGATGACGGCCTGCCAGTACGGCACGATTTTTGACGGGAGCTTCACCGGCGATGGTGACGGCACGGATCCGAAGACCGATGTTCAGCGGTTTGTCATCCATGGCAATCCCATCGGCCCCGGACGCGGCGTCGTGACGGGCGAATTCATCGCGTGGCCGACGAACTCCTATCTCCGAGACGTCATGGCCGACTCGTTTCTGGACAAGCTCCGCAAGAAGACGTCTGTCGAGTTCGACCTTCCGACGGCGGCGGAATGGCAGTTCGCCTGCCGTGCGGGTTCCGACACGCCGCTCTATAGCGGAAAGGATCAGGGCGAGCGCAACGTGAGCGAGATCGCCTGGTACAACTCGAACGCCGGAGACGCTTCGCACGTGGTGGGCTGCAAGCCGCCGAACGCCTACGGCCTCTATGACATGCTGGGCAACGTCGCCGAATACGTTCACAACGCCGACACAATTCACGGCAGTCCGACGGGCAGCGGAACGGCGGACGATCCCTTTGTCGATCCGGTCGGCTCGAGCGATGCGGAAGCCATTTACAATTCGGGCACGCACAACCAATGGTACATGGGCGGATCGTGGAAAGAGGATTCGGGAACGTGGCAGGATGTCCGTCAGGCCGGTGCCGTAGGCTGGTACAAGTGGAATCAGGCGGCCAAGCCGTTCATCGGCTTCCGCGTGGTCTGCCCGGCGGCTTCTGCGCAGTGGGCGCAACACTGATCGCGATTCGTGGATTCGTTAAATGGAAAGACATCTGATTCTTGCCGCAGCGGTTGTTGCTGCGGCATTCTCGTCCTTGGCGGAAAGGCCGTCCGTCGACAAGACGGGACTTGAAAAGACGGCATGGGTGCAGCTCAATCCGTGGTTTCCGATTGACATGGCGCCCAAATACGACCTTGGCGGACCTAACACGCCGTACCGTCCGTATCGGGGCACGAACAGCTGGCAGGAGGTCTTGCAGACGGTCGCCGCTTACGGCATCGACGGCGTCTTGCCTGAAGTGAACATTCCTGGCGGACACCCCGTGGTCTACCGCACGCTGCTCGATCAGGCGGCATCCGTTGCGCGGCCGATGCGCGTCGGGCTGTTTTGCGGATTCTACGGCAAGACGCCGGACGAGTCGGCGGCCGGTGCCGTGCGCGTGTTCCGTCCGTTTCGGGAAGATTTCAAAGCGAATCCGCACGTCGCACGTGCAGGGACGCGGCCGATTGTCCTCATCTACAATCCGCTTCAGTACGGGCCGGACGACTGGTCGCGCATATTCGCGGCGATGGAACGCGAATTGGGCCCGATGTGCTTTCTGATGAGCTATTCGCAGCTGACCGCTTACGTGGGGCCGGAGAAGCTGGAGGCGAAGCTGCGCGAATATCTGCCGTCCTTTGACGGCGTCAGTGCCTACAACTTCAGCATGGACGGCATTCAGGTTCAGCGCAAGGAGGTCGAGATCGTCACGCGCGTCATGCGCGACTTCCCACACAAGCTCTTCGAGGGCGGCATCTTCTCGACCCATACGCAGCATTTCAACATGGCGGGGCTTGAGGTCCACCTTTCGCGCGACTGGCGCGAAAGCGTAAGGCTGTGGCTGGCGGCGAACCCGGATGCGGTCGAGATCACCAACCTTTTCGACCACTACGAGAACTCGCTCGTCTATCCGTGCTACGAACGGGAAGACCTGCTGCTGCGCTATCTCCAGTACGAGCTGTGCCGCTGGCGCGGCGAGACGTTCGCGGCGTATGCGACGCCTGAACTGGTCCTGTGCAACCAGACGTCCGCGCTGATCGGCTGGACGCGGCTTGACTACGAGGTTCTCGGCTTTCCGCTCGCCGCGCCGGAGAAAGAGGTGCGCGTCTCGGTGGAACTGTGCACGACAGGCGGCGACGTCCTGAAGACGCTCGGCCCCGAGAAGATGACGTTGGACGCCTTTCGCGAGGTGCAGTTTTCCGTGCCGTCCACCGAACTGAAAGACGAGCGAGGCGTGGTGCCGCGCCTAGTGTACGAATGGAAGGACGAGACGCATCGGCTGGCGCACAGCCCGATGACGCTGCTGTCGCCTTCCCTGCGTCCGAACCGTATGTACTGGGCGCGTTCGACGCGCAACGCGGCGCGTGTCGAGGGAAGCGGCAAGTGGGCGATCGACGGCATTCGCGCCGGCGGGACGCGGCAGCCGCGTCGCGGCGGGCAGGGCGTCGTGACGGCGGCTTTCAGGACGCGCGGCGACTATCTGCGGCACGGCATCCGGCGAGACGGCAGCGAGGAGCTGTTCCTGTCCAACGCCAACTGCCAGTGGCAGTCCCAGTTCGCGCTGCCGTTCATGCCGCCTGGCGAGGCACTGCACTGGTACAACCTGGAGATCCAGGATCAGGACGGACGCACGTTCACGACCTTGCCGATCTGGGAGGCGGACGGCAACCGCGCCGCCAAGGTTCCCATGCCGATTTTGTGGGAGGACGGCGCGGTCGTCCCCTGCGACATCGAGGGCGCGCGCGTGCCGTTCTTCTACTGGCCCTGCGACCGGGACGATGGACAGGTCGTGGTCGACGTCTCCGGCTACGCGCACAATGCGCGGCTTGACGGAAGCGGCTATGGCGGCGGCCATCTGGGCTGGACGGGGTACAACCACGCGCACAACGGCCCCGTCGGAATCGTCAAGGGGTGGCGCAGTCCGTTCCGCACGGATGCGGACGGGCGCGGCTATCTGCAGCTGAAGGGCGAGCATTACATTGTCGCGATGGGCGGCACGGCGATGCCGGGCGCGAGCACCTACGAGCTGTCCGTGCGGCCGCAGAGCCGGGGACGGCGCATGGGGCTCCTGTGCGGCACCTGGGGGAGCGTCGTGCTGACGCTGGCGCCGGACGGCCGACTCTGCGTGGCGCGGCGCAGCGACCAGCGGCTGTTCAAGACTGATACGGAGATCTGGTCGCAGCAGGCGATTCCGACGAATGTCTGGACGCATGTCGGCGTGACGTATGACCTTGAGAACATGCGCCTCTTTGTCGACGGCGCGCTTCAGGGCGTGGCGCGCGTCTCGCCGAACCGCTTCGACAAGTCGTGGGGCAGCGAGGACATGAACTACTGCTCGCATGAGTTCAACAACGAGCTGTTCATTGGCGCGGAGGACGACCGCCTGAAGCCAGTCAATCTCTTTGATGGCGATGTCCGCGAAATCCGGGTCTACGGCCGGAACCTGTCGCCGACAGAGTTCCTGCTTCATGATTCGTGACGCAAAGAACGCGAAGGTCTTAGCGGACTTTGCATGAAAAGCCTTCGCGACCAACGAGTGAATGGCTCACACGGAGTGACGGAGCCACGGAGTTCCTGTACGATATCGCGATAGGTGACGCCGACTTTGTTCGCTTTCCCTCCGTGCCTCCGACTCTCCGTGTGAGACCCTGCCTCACGCAGAGACGCAGAGGCCGCAGAGGCGTCTGGCGAATCTCTGCGCCCCCTTTGGGGTTGCGGGGGCCTGTCCCCAGGGGTTGCGGGGGCCTGTCCCTAGGGGTTGCGGGGCCTGTCCCCAGGGGTTGCGGGGGCCTGTCCCCATGTTGGCGGGGCAAAAACGCACGGAAACAGTCTGTTTTGCCAAGCTATTTTGAGATGAGAACACGCTGCGGAAAATTCTCGGCTGTCGCGAACCGGCGAAAGCGTCCACGGATTTGCACGGATTGGGGTGAGGGCGTCCACGAATCTGCACGAATCTTCACCAATCTCAATTCGTGAAAATTCGCGTCAATTCGTGGACAAGACCAGCGACAAGATTGTTATGCGCCAAGCCACCCAGATCCTGTGAATCCTGTAAATCCTGTCAGAAAGACTCCGTGCCACCCATTTGAGGTGAAGGTTCCCGTCTGCAGGCTTGAAAATGCCGCGAAGATGACGGCTGCAGAATACGACGCCAAGCTTGAACCGGGATATTGTTCGGCTATCGCCGGGCGCGTCCGTCCGCTTGCGTCCGCACATGGCGACTTTCGTCGGAGGAAGGTCGTCACCGTGTTCGCCGTGATGTACAGTCGCGCGGATTCGTAGAGCAGGGCATCTCTTGGTCTCCTCTCTTGGCCTCTGGCCGTTTGCCAAAGTAAACGAAACTTAGAAATGGTAAACGAAAGTTTAGCCGGTCGCTGGTTGCAGGTGCAGCGTTGAGTTTGGCAATCCGGCGTGGTCGGCTTCGTCCGGGCGGCTCTCCCTGCCGAACGCGCGAACGCATGGGTTCTTCGCGCTCGGGATTCGCGACACTGCCCGGAGCGCGTCGTGGTGCGGGCCGCGCTTAGGTCGCTCATCACGTCGGCAGTGCGACCGCCCGGCCTTAAGCCTCTCTCCGACGCGCACGGCCGCGCCGGAATTTGGCAGAATCTGCGTCAGCGCGTCGAAGGACGCGCCCTTGACGAGGGCCCTCCTGGTTTCCTCGCGGTTGCGCTCGACGTGCGGCGTCTGCCGCGAGTTGCACGGGTCGCGGAAGAATCGCATATCTCGAAGCACCTCCTCCGGTGCTTGAACGGCGTCTTCCTCCCGTCGGCGTTCCGGCAGGCCCTCGAGCACGTGTCGAAGTGCTCGCAGACCGCGTTCGTGCGCCCGTAGCCCCTGCTGCTCCAGAGCGTGCGGTTCCTCACCTCGTTCGCGACGGAGGAGACCGCGCGTCCGAACGTTTTCGCCATCTGGGCGAAGGTCAGTCGGCACTCGAGCCTGTGGGCTATGCCTTTCCTCGTGTCTATGGTCATGTGCTTTGCCATGACTTCGTTCCTTTCCCTTCTTGACTGGCCGCGCACGGACGGGACACCCGTCCCGGCGCATGGCCCTGGCGCGCATTGTCTCATGAGGCGGCGCGGCGGAGGGCGGGAGGCCGGCCCGGCGACGTGATGAGCGACCTAAGCGCGGTCGGCACGGCGGCGCGTCCCGGTCAGTGTCGCGAATCCCGAGCGGCGAGAGCGCGCACGCGCGGAGTCGACGCGTTCGACGAGGCGGACTCCCGCCCGAAGACGCTTTGACAAAGTAAACGCAAGTCCCTCCCCGGGGAGGGTAGGAGAGGTGGAGAATCCCTGCCTCCGTCAATTTCCTGTCCAACCTCTACATTTATTTGACCAACCAAACAAAATCTAAAATTGCTTTTACTCTGGCAAAGCACCCTCTCTTGGCCTCTTGGTCTCCCGTTGCCAGCGGCGCGGACTTTTTGGTAAAATACGCGGCATTTCACGGAGGAATGCCCCCTAACATGAGGAGCCGGATCATGCAGGCAGATCGTGCCTTCTTTCATTCGCTGGCCGCAGTCGCGGCGGCGGCTTTCGCCTTTTCCCTCCATGCCGCGCCGTCGGGGAAGACGTTCACGACGGTGGATCATCCCGGTGCGTATCCGACGCCGCAGAACGTGGCGGCCGCGCTGTCGGACGACGGAAGGCGCATCGTGCTCCAGTGGGACGGCGTGCGCTGGCCCGTCGACGGCTACCCCGGGGTGATCGACGGGCGGGACGTGCCGACCAACTTCTACTATGCCGTCGACTGTCGCACCCGCGCGAGCGGCGCGGACGAATGGGACTCGTGGTGGAACTGCAGCAGCCTGAGCCGGTTTGCCTCGAACTACGGCGTCCCGGGCCCGTTCCTTGACCGCGTGACGTTGACGCGCAACGCCGGCCCCGGAACGAACTACCAGTTCCGCGTGAGGTGCCAGTGCAATGCCGTCTGGCGCGGAGAGGGCCAGTATCCCACGCCGAATGAAGACCCCGACCCGACGCAGGACGCCTATTTCAGCGACTGGTCCGAGACCGTGCAGGCCTACCGCACGCTCGACGCGCTCGCTCTTTCGCTGGTCGAGGACGCCGCCCCCACGCCGCAGGGCGGCAAGGCGACGGTCGAGGTCGCCTACACCTACACCTCGTCGCGCGCGGACGATGGCGAGGAGCCGCTGTTCTTCACCTTCGAGGCCATCGAAATCCCGGACGACGGCTGGCATCCCGAAGCCCCGGCGGAAGGGCAGAAGCCCTATGTGCGGCGGGACGGCACGCCGCTTGCGGTGAAGACGCTGCACGTGCGGCCGCCGGACGCTGCGCAGGCCGTCGACCCGACGAACTTCACCCTCACGGCCTCCAGCGCGGCGGGAGAGACGAGAAGGATCAGCTGGAGCGCCTGGCGCGACCTCGAAAACTACTACCACACGAACGTGACGATCCGGGTGCAGGGTTGGGCGAAGCCCGAGGCGGCGGGCGCCGCGCCGCGCCGCGTCCTGGACGAGGCGATCGGGAATGTCGGCCTCGACACGCGGCTGCCGCCGCAGAACGTGGTCGCCTCGACGAACGACACGAACGCCGTCACGGTCGTGTGGGACGCGGTGCCGGATGCGACGGGCTACGAGGTGACGGTGGAGAGCTGGGGCGTTGCGGCCAGCCACGCGGAGCGGACGGTGACAACGAACGAGGCGTGCCTTGTGGACAGGGAACTGCCGCTGCCCGGCCTCGGACGCTACACGGTGCGGGCGGTCTATCCGAACGGCTTGAAGGGCGCGGCGTCCGCAGCGGCCGTCGGCTGGCGGGCGCTGGACAAGGCGGAGGTGACGGGCCTGGCGACGCGCCGGCCGTGGGACGGCACGGTGGACATCGACCTGGCCTTCCGGACGGTGCGCGGCAAGTATGCGCAGGCGGTGGACGGTGCGTCCGCCTTGCCGGAGAAGACCGTGACGGTCGCGGTGACGACGGCGGACGGGGCGGCGTTTGCCGTCCAGTCGCTCGTCCGCGAGAGGCTTGACGCTTCCGCCGGGATCATCCGTCGCGAGCCGGTCACGAACGGTTCGTTCACGCTCGGCGCGAACGACCGCATCGTGTGGGACGCGAGGAGTGATGCGCCGCGCATGCGCGAGCCGGGCGCCGTCCTGAAGGTCACGCTCGCGGGCGACGCATACGGCGGGCCGATTGTGATCGAGCGGACCTTCGATCTCGACACGCGCACGGGGCTCATCGACCTGCCGTTCGGCGCGGAGAACATCCGGATCCCGTGGTCCACGCGCTGGGCGAAGCCGGAGGTGAAAGAGGGTGGCCTTGGCTTTGGCGAGAACGACGCCTGGTGGAAGCAGACGGCGGTGCTGACGGACGTCACGGACAGCGCGAACCACGTGGAAATCCTGAGAACCGAGGCGAAGCTCGGCGAGGGCACGGTTTGCACGTGGACGCCGAAGAACTGGGGCGTGAACACGCTGACGCTGACGCTCTCGCCGGTCTCCGGCAGCAACGAGAGGACGGAGTACGCGGCCGTCTTCAGGATGCCCGACTTCGCGTTCAAGGTGAGGGCGGCGAATGAAGACGGCGTGACGCTCTGGTGGAGAGCGGTCGATGGCGCGGCGACCTACGAGATCCGCCGCCGCTTGGCCGGGGCGTCCGGCGATTTCGAGACGGTCACGAACGTGACGAACGCGACGACGTGGACGGACAGCTCCGTCGACACGATCGTCGGCTCCTTCGAGTACGTGGTCGTGCCGAAGACGGCGAGCGGCGGCGGGTCGCTGCCCGTCCTCTCGCCTGTGACCGGCACGCGCGGCGCGGCGCAGACGCCGCAGAACGTCGTCGCCTCGACGAACGACACGAACGCCGTCACGGTCGTGTGGGACGCGGTGCCGAAGGCGTCGGGCTACGAGGTGAAGGTCGAGAGCTGGGACGTCGCGATCAACCGGACGGAACAGACGGTGACCGTGGACGAGGCGTGCTTCGTCGATACGGAGCTGCCGCAGCCCGGCCTCGGCCGCTACACGGTGACGGCGGTCTATCCGAACGGCGTGAAGGGCGAGCCGTCCGCGCCGGCCGTCGGCCATGCGGCGCTCGACACGATGAAGATCCTCGGCGCGTCGACGCGCTGGCCGTGGAACGGCACGGTCGATCTCGACGTCGAGTACAAGACGGTGCGGCCGCGCTTCCGCGAACTCTTCGGTCTGGACAACCTGCCGTACCCGACCAACGTCACCCTCGCCGCGACGACGGCGGACGGGGCGTCCATCGCCGTGCGGACGCTCGTGAAGGAGTCCCCGCTCGACACGGGCACCTACACGGTCAACCGCGCGGAGGTGCCGAACGGCGCGCAGGACCCGGGCGGCACGATGATCTTCCGCGGCTCGGGCAGGACGCGGCTCGTGTGGGACGCCGAAGCGGATGCGCCCGACAGGGCGGCGCCGGGCGCGACGCTGACGCTCACGGTCTCGGACGACCGCTGCCGGACGACGGACAGCTGCCGCATCGACCTCGACACGACGAAGCCGAGGGCGATCCCGCTCGCGGAGGAGGTCGCGGAGATCTCGCTCCCGTGGGCCGCGCGCTGGGCGGACGAGACCTCGGCGTCCCTCAACATGCAGGACGGTTCGGACGTGAAGGTCGTCGCGATCACGCGGTACAACGCGGTGACGAACGTGGTCAACACGTTGACGATGCTGGCCGACGAGGGCGGCATGCTCACCAATCGGATCGACGATGGCGTCACCGTCCTGGAATGCACGATCTCGAACCGGGCGACGGGGGCGCAGACGACCTACACGCGCCAGTTCATCCGCGCGCCGGTGATTCCCGCCACGGCGGTGCGCAGGCCGGGGGAGAACGCGATCGACGTCATGTGGACGGTGGTGGACGGCTGCACCTACTACCAGGTCGTCCGCCGCACGGTGGACCGCGACGGGACGCGCGGCGCATGGGGGAACCGGATGGGGGTCTCGCCCTCAGGCACCGAAGGCAGCTACCCCGACATCGGCGTCGACGCCCTGACGCTCTACGAGTTCGCCGTGTGCCCGAAGTATGCCGACCCGTCCGACTACGGCTACGTCACGGCCGAGCCGGTCGTGCCGTCCGCGCCCGTCTCGGTGCTGGGCGCGCGCCTCGACCTTTATAACCTCTCGGTGGGCGATCCGTGGGACTGCACGGTCGGCGTCGACTTCGCATACGCCTCGTGCCGCCTCCTTAGCGACCCGACGGATCTCGCGCACGTCAGCCTGAAGGACCTGACGGGCGGCACGAACGTCTCTGCGCGGACGCTCGCCCTCGACGGCGCGTCCGTCTCGAACGGCGCGTTCACGCTCGACCTCGACCCGGCGCAGGGCGCGGTCTCGACGGGGCGGCTCGCCTGGCATGCGACGGCGGACCTGCCGAACGCCTACCTCACGAACGTCGTCCTCGAAATCAAGATGCAGCCGTCGGGGACGACGGCGGTGACGGCGCCGTTCACGCTGGACACGCGGGGGACGCGTGCGACGTTCGACGCGCTGGGGCCGTGGCTCGACGGCGGCGCGACCGCCGTCACGGAGACCGTCGCCGCGGCCTACGGCGCGCTCCCGGCGGCGACGCGCGCGGGCTACAGGCTTGCCGGCTGGACGCTCGGCGTGACGAACGGCGCGCCGCAGGCGCGCGAAGGCGAGGCGCCCCTCCGCCTCGGGCCGCACACGCTCTACGCGCGGTGGGAGACGGACTGGGGCGGCGAGACCGCGTTCGCCTACGAGGCGATCGACGCGACGACGGCGCGGATCACGAGCCTGAAGGGGGCGGCGCCGGCGAACGGACGCTTCGGCCTGCCCGACCGGGTGGACGGCTACCTCGTCACGGAGATCGGCGCGCGGGCGTTCGCCTATTCGCCGGCTGCGTTCGGCGCGGTCTCGTTCCCGGTCTTCTGCACGAATGTCGCGGATTATGCGTTCGGGAGCGCAAGGGGCGTGATGGCGCTGACGTTTGTGACGCCGCGCCGCGCGGATCGTCCGTCCGAGACGGCGACGCTGTCGCTTGGCGAGGGCGCGTTCACGGGCACGGGCGTGACGGCGGTGACGATTCCGGCGTTCGTCGATTTCATCGGCGCGGGCGCGTTCGGCAACTGCCAGTCGCTTGCCGAGGTGACGGTGCTGGGGACGCCGACGACGGGCGGCAGCGATGTCTTCCGCCGGGCGGCCCTCGCGACGGCTGACAAGAAGCTGACGCTGCGGGCCGATACGGCGTGGATCGCGGCGAACGGCTTTGACGCGAAGGGCAACATCACGCCGACGGAGCTTGCGCCGACCGTCCAGTCCGTGCGCGTGACGGGGCTTTCGGGCGCGGCGAAGGCGTGGACGCTGAAGCTTGAAGTGAAGCTGGCGGACGGCGACTGGCGCGCGTTCGACGCGACGGCGGTGCGCGTCGATTTCGCCGAAACGCTGGACGGCACGCCGACGCGGCTCGTGCCGACGGCGGCGGACAAGTCGGACGAGGGCGTCGTGACGGTCACGGTCGAGCTGCCGTCCGACAGCCCGTCCGGCTTCTTCCGTGTGATCGTTGGCGAGTGAAGAGGATGTGCGCATCTCTCACACGGAGCCACGGAGGCACGGAGTCTGACCTGTTGGATCAGCTCGCTCCGTGTCTCCGTGCCTCCGTGTGAGAACAGACACTGACAGTAAGGAGAATTGGAAATGAAGACGAAGACGTTTGGTTGGGTGATGGGGCTCGCGGCCGCCGTGGCGGCGACGGCGGCGCAGGCGGAAGGGTGGCGGTTCTCGGCGGGGCCGGCCTGGCGCTCTCGCGTGGAGGTCAAGACGTCCGGGTCGGCGTCCGCGCCCTTGGCCACGCTCGGCGCGAATTCGGTCAACTATCACTATGACACGGACAACGCGCAGGTCGTGCCCGACCCGACCGACCCCACGGAATCGCTGTGGAAGATTCCCGTGAAGCGCACGGAGGTCATCCAGTCGACGGGCGACGGCGTGGCGAGCCTGTCGGACTCGGACAATCCGTCTGCGTTGGGCCTCAATCTCTCGGCGAGATATGACGTCTATTCCGGCGATTGGTTTTCGGTCGGCCTTGGCCTGCGGTTCGCCGCGTTCTTCGACATGAAGTCCTCGTCGTCCGCGTTCCTGAATACGGGCTCGACGCGGACGCGCGTTTCAAAGGGCTGGTTTCTGCATGAGGATATGCCGTGGCCGCCGACTGCGCTGCCCGCGCCCTGGGACGCGCCGACCTGTCCCGACTTCCGTGATGAGGTCGTCACCGATCCCGGCACGCCCGACTTCGGCACGGGGTCGCGCCTCGTCACGTCGCGCTACCGGGCCGACCTCTGGCAGCTCGGCGTCGGGCCGAACGTGACGTGGCACGCCCTCTCCTGGCTCGACGCCTACGCGGGCGTGGAGGCGATCCTCAACCTCGCGACGGTCGACTTCGACGCGAACGGCTCTTCGACCTCCCGGACGGACTGCCTCCTCGGCTTCGGCGGCCACGTCGGGCTGGAGGCGAAGCTCACGGACAATCTCGGCCTCTACGGCCAGGTCGGCTACGAGTGGGTGGACGCGAGCGACGTCTCGGCCGGCGGCCTGCGGGCGGAGGCCGACTTCTCGTCCCTCGTCGTCTCGGCCGGCGTCTGCTTCCGGTTTTGAGGCTGTTGGCCGTTCGTGCGCCGACGCCTTCACGTGAAGAGCCGTGACGGGTTTGGCTCTTCTCGTTTTGGTATAATACGGCCCATGTCTACGAAACAGAAGATCGAACGTCTTGGATTTCTCCTCTTCGCGGCCGTCTCCGTCGGCGCGGCGGACGACATCACCTGCGAGAGGTATCCCGACGCCGACGCGGTGCTGGTGGACGACGTCTCGCGCATCGCGTACAATCCCGACGGCACCTACGTCGAGTCGAGCGAGAGCTGGACGAAGATACTGACCGAGAAGGGGCGGCGCGAGGAGAGCACGGTTGCGCTCCACTACTCGAAGCGCTACGGCACGGCGTCCGTCGACTTCGTCGGCATCGTCGGCACGAACGGCGTCGAACGCACGGTCGACGTGTCGGCGACGACGCGCGAATCGACGGACAACGGCTCGATGGCGGCGAACATCTACGATCCGCTTGACCGCCGCATCGTCTGCACGATCCCCGGCCTGGCCGTCGGCGAGACGCTGCACGTGAAGACGACGCGCCGCTCCCTGAAGCCGCGCTGCGTGGGCCAGTGGTCCGACCTCGCGGTCTTCGCGTGGTCGAACCCGATCCTCCGCTCGCGCGTCGAGATTCGCGCGCCGAAGGAACGTCCGCTCAAGCGCATTGCGATCCGCCATCCGCGCGGCAACATCGCGACGTCCGAGACGCCGCTCGCGGACGGCGGCACGCTGCACGTCTTCACGGCGACGAATTCGGCGCAGGTCTTCCCAGAGCCGGACATGCCGCCGCTCTACACGCAGGTCCAGCATCTGCGCGTCTCGACGGCGGCGGACTGGCCGGAGATCTCGCGGTGGTACTGGGGTCTCTGCGCGCCGCATCTTGCGAAGACGAACGCGGCAATGATCGCAAAAATCGAAGATCTCAAATCTCAGATTTCAAAATCCAATGTTCAAATTTCAGAGTCCCAGATTTTAGATCTTAAATCTGAAATTGTAAATTTCAACGCGCAACTCCTCCGCGCGATCTTCAAGTTCGTCTCGCAGGAGGTGCGCTACATGGGCCTCACGATGGAGGACACGTCGCCCGGCTACGCGCCGCACGACGTGGACGTCACGTTCGACAACCGTTACGGCGTCTGCCGCGACAAGGCGGGGCTCCTGGTGGCGATGCTGCGTCTCGCGGGCTTCAAGGCGTTCCCCGTCCTCATCAACGTCGGCGCGAAGCTCGACCCCGACGTGCCCCAGCCGTTCTTCAACCACGCCATTGTCGCCGTCGAACTTCCGAAGGACGTGAACAGCCGCACCTCTTCCTTCTTCCCTCTTCCTTCTTCCTTTCCTTACCTCCTCATGGATCCGACGAACGAGAACGCGAAGGACCTCTTCCCGGCCTACGAAAGCGACAAGAGCTACCTCGTCTGCCGTCCGGAGGGGGACGTGCTGCGCCTCTCGCCGACGCCGACGCCCGACCACAACGCGCTTCGGGTCGTGTCGAAGGGCGTCCTCGCGAAGGACGGCTCGCTCGTCGTGGAGAGCGACGTCTCCTTTGGCGGCGTGAACGACACCGTCTACCGTCCGGCGCTTGTGAAGATGACGGGCGAGGATCGCGTCAAGTTCTTCGAGCGCGCCGTGAAGCGGCTTGCGGCGGGCGCGGAGCTCATCCGCTGCGAGATCGAGCCGGCGGACATGCGCGACACCGAGGTGCCCATCCGCGTGAAGCTCGCCGCCCGCCTGCCGGAGATGCTGCTCCGGGGCGAAACGTGCGACCGCCTCGACGTGCCGTTCGTCACGAAGACGCTCGGCCTCGCGAACTTCCTCCTGTCCGGCAACACGTCGCTCGAACGGCGCACGTTCCCGCTCGTCCTCGACTCGACAGCCTGCGTCGACGAGCGGCTGGAGATCGACCTCGCCGGCGTCGTGGGCGCGGCGCGCGACCTGCCGCCGGACGTGCAGATCGACGGCGGCTACGCCTATCGCCGCGCGTTTTCCGTCTCGAACGGCGTCCTGCGGGCGCAGCGGCGGCTCGCGGTCGCGCAGGTCGAGTTCTCGGCGGACGCCTACGCGAACCTGCGCGAGGACGTGAAGCGCGTCGAGGCGGCGGAGCGCCGCCAGCCCGTCTTCGCCGTCGATCCGCTTGCCGAGGCGGACGTGCGGTGGATTGACGAGGCGACGGAAGTCGACATCGCCTCCGACCGGGCGTGGACGGTCACGAACCGCGTCGTGAAGGAGATCTTGACCTACAAGGGCAAGAAGGGCTCGGCGGAGCTCGAATTCAGCTTCAACCCCTGCGTCGAGACGTTCGATCTCGTGTCCGCGACGGTCAGCAACCGGGATGGCCGCGTCTATTCCGTCTCGCCGCGCGAGAAGAACGTGATGGACTGCGGCTGGGCGGCGTCCGCGCCGCGCTACCCGGCGTCGAAGATCCTCGTCGTCAACCTGCCGTCCGTCGAGATCGGCAGCACGATCTCCTACACGACCGTGCGCGCCGTCACGAACGCGTCGGCGGCGTACTACGGCGTCTTCGGCTTCGATTCGCACGAGCCGCTCGGACGCCGCTTCGTGCGCGTGAACGGCTGGACGCGCGAGGTGCGCAATCCGCGCCGCATTCCGAACGAGCCGAGTCAGCCGGTGGCGTCGCTCTGGCGCGACCAGGTGATCGTCTCCTCGAACCGCTTCGCCCGGATGGATCTGGCGGTGGCGCCACTGCGGTCGGACGTCCTGCCGGACGGCGCGACGGTGCGCGAAATCCGCGACTGGATGGCCCGCCACGTGAAGATTGCGGGGCCGGGGCTGTACGAACTGCCGCTGGGCCGCCAGCTGACGGATCCGGCGGTCGTGCTGAAGGAACGTTACGCGACGCGGCTCGACTACGTGCGCACGCTCTGCGCGCTCCTGAAGGGCGCGGGCTACGCGGCGAACGTCGTGCTGGCGGCCGACAATGCGAACGACCCTGCGCCGATTCGCAACCGCATCAAGTTCGAGAAGCCGAACGTGCGCGCCTTTTCCGCCGCGCTCTGCCGCGTGCGCGTCCGGGAGGGCGGCTTCCTCGGCTTCGGCGGCGAGATGAAGACATTCTTCCTCGGCACGGAGAACGAGTATGCGCCGCTCGGCCCGACGGCCTATGCGGGCAGCGACGTCTTCGACCCGGCGACGGGCTCGTTCGCGGTCGTCACGGTGCCGGAGGCGGACTTCCGCGACCGCACGGGCGAGACGAGCGAGTTTTTCGTGCGCGAGGACGGCGCGGTCGACCTGACCGTCGTCTCGTCGATTTGGGGCAGTGGCGTCGGCGGCTTCCGCAAGCGCTATGCGGAGATTCTGCCGGAAGACCGCAGCCGCCTCTACCAGTCGATTCTCGGCAGCGTCGCGCAGGCGGCGAGCGCGACGCGCGAGCTGGAGGCGGACATCGAGGGCTATCCGGCGACGCGGCGGTTTTCCTGCTACGTCCCCGACTTTGCGACCGTCGCCGGCGACACGATCACCGTGCAGCTGCCGGCGCTCGTCTCGTCCATCCCCACGTTTACGGGCCGCGCGCGGCAGACGCCGTTCGCCGTTGGCGCGGCGGACGCCGAATTTGAGGAGGTCACGGTGCGGTTCCCGGAAGGCTATACGCAGGTCGAGCACCTGCCGGAGCCCTTTGCGTTCGCCGCGCCGGACGATCCGGCGCGTCCGTGGCTCGTCTGCACGGTCACGTCGCAGGTCGAGGACGGCGCGCGGGTCGTGAAGATCCGCCGCGAGGTGTCGCCGCGCGTGTCGTCGTGGTACGCGCCGGACATGATTGAGCTCGTCCGCGACCGCAGCCGCCGCGCCGCGTCCCGCGCAAACCGCACGCTCGTCGTCCGCCGTCCCTGACGCGAGGCCCTCGTCCTGCACGGGAAGGTCTGCGACGCTGAACGCGGAGGCAGCGGAGATGGGGAGACGCGGAGGTGCGAGCCGCAGACAGTCAGGACGGCATCGATCCGACTTCAGATTTCGTGAATTCCCTCAAGGCCTCCGTGTCTCCGCTTCTCCGTCCCCTCCGTGTTCAGCGAAAGCAACCGTTGATGCCACACCGGAGGCGGTTTTTTGGTATAATTCAACGCTCATATGAAGGACAAGTTCTTTACGAAGCTCGACTGGGCGGCGTTCGGCGCCGCCACGCTCATCACGTTCGTCGTCTACTTCTTCACGCTCGGCCCCTCCGTCGGCCTGGAGGACTCGGGCGAGCTCGCGACGGCCGCCGCGAACCTCGGCGTGCCGCATCCGCCGGGCTATCCGTTCTGGACGTTCTGCTCGTGGCTGTTCTGCAAGGCGTTCTCCTGGGTGACGTACATGGGCCACTCGACGCCGGCGTGGGCCGTCTCGCTCTGCTCGGCGACGTTCGGCGCGCTGGCGGCCGGCTGCACGGCGATGCTCATCTGCCGCTCGTCGTGCGACTTCATCGGGCAGGACGACGAGAACCCCGACTTCCACGCGATCCGCCCGTCGAGCCTCCTCGCCTTCGGCGGCGCGGTCGGCGGCGCGCTCACGTTCTCGCTCTCGCCCGTCGAATGGTCGCAGTCGACGATCGTCGAGATCTACTCGCTGAACGCGCTCTTCCTGATGTGGGTCTTTTTGCTCTCCTACCGCTGGATGCGCCGCCCGTCGGACAAGGTGCTCTGGATGACGGCGTTCGTCTTCGGCCTCGGCCTCACGAACTACCAGGTCCTCCTCTTCGCGATCGTGCCGCTCGCGCTCGTCATCGCGATGCGAAACATCGGGCTCTTCCGCGACGTCTTCATCTACCTCGTGCCCGTCGGGATGACGTGGCAGCTCCTGCAGATCGGCCAGCTCGCGCGCGCCGACCGCTACATGCAGGCGAACGTCATCAGCAAGCACGCGCCGCTCGTGAACGAGGCCGTCTCGGCGCCGTCCTCGACGGTGCTCGCGCTCGCGCTCGTCGCGCTCGTGGGCGCGCTTGTCGCGGCGGCCGTCCTGAAGCGGCGCGGACAGGCCGAGCGGGCGGCGAAGGCCGTCCTCATCGTCGGCGGCGGCGCGGCCGCGCTCGTCTTCCTGACGTCTTTCGTCTTCGTCTCGAAGAACACGTGGACGGGCGTGACGGCCGAGGTCGCGCCGCTGATTGCGCCGACGCGCTACGCCTTCATTGCCGCGCTCTGCGCCGGGTCGGTCGTCGCGGCCGTCCTCGCCTCCCTGAAGGGCGCGGACGACGACGTGGAGGGGCTCTTTCCGCGCCTCGCGGCGCAGTTCAACCGCGAGCTGCTCGTCTCCGCCGCGCTCGCGCTCGCGGCCGTCGTCGCGGCGCTCACGGTGCCGGCGGCGGACGCGGCGGGCTACACGGGGCCCGCGTTCCCGTGGGGCAAGTCGACGGGGATGTTCGCGCTCCTCGTCGCGCTCCTCTTCGTGCTGACGTCGTTCACGCGCAAGGGGCTCTCGTTCGCGATTCCCGTCGCGGGGCTTCACGTCGCGGCGTTCGTCCTCCTCTCGCATGGCGCGCTGAACGGCCTCACGCACCCGGCGAGCTGGTGGTTCGCCTGGCCGATCGCGTGGAACTTCGTCCTCCTCGCGCTCGCGTGGCTCACGCTGCCGAACGGGCGCTCCGTCGCAGGCGCGGCGTTCTTCGCGCAGCTCGGCGTCTCGTTCTACGCCTACATGCCGATCGTCTCCGACCTCCGCAACCCGCCGATGAACTGGGGCTATCCGCGCACGTGGGAGGGCTTCAAGCACGCGATCATGCGCGGCCAGTACGAGGCGATCGGCGTGCCGAGCTTCCCGTCCGTCGGCGCGTTCCTCGCGTTCTTCCTCCGGCAGATGGGCCACTACTTCGGCGACGTGATGGTGCAGTTCACCGACCTGCTCGTGCCGTTCGCGCTCGTGCCGTTCGCGGCGGGCCACTGGATCGTCGAGAAGGCGCACCGCAAGACGTTCTGGCAGTGGATGGTCGCGGCGGCGGCGTGCTTCCTCATGATGTCGGGCCTCCTCATCCTGCTCGCGAACGTGAAGGGCGACGTGCAGGACGGCTTCATCCAGAAGGTGAAGTTCATCTCCTCGCACGCGATGATCGCGCTCTGGATCGGCTACGGCCTCGTCTTCGCGGCGGCGGCCGCGCTGCGGCTCTTCCAGCGCAAGGCGGCGAACGTCCTGCCGGCGGACGGCGTGGAGCAGCGCCTGACGAGCCGGCGCATCCGCCGCAGCGGCGGCATCGCGGTCGCCGCGTGCGTCGCGGGCCTCACGATCCTCGTCTGCGCCGTCTACCCGATCGTCCAGAACTACACCGACGAGCGGATGGTCTTCGAGCTCGGCGGCAACGAGCAGAACGGCCACACCTTCGGCTGGCAGTTCGGCGCCTACCAGCTGGAGGGCGCGAAGGCGATCAGCGAGCAGGTCGTGGCGGACGAGGAGCCGCTCCCGGACCCGGCGTATCCGCCGCCGATGGAGAAGTTCGCGATCTTCTTCGGCGGGACCGACCCGGGGCGGTTCGTGCCGACCTACATGATCTACTCGGCGAAGTTCCGTCCCGACGTCTACCTCATCACGCAGAACGCCCTCGCCGACGACACGTACATGTCCGTCCAGCGCGACCTCTACGGCGACGAGATCTGGATTCCCTCGAAGGAGGACTCGGCCGAGGCGTTCAACGTCTACGTGGACGAGGTCCAGCGCGGCGTGCGCCCGGCGAACGGCGACCTGCAGATCCAGAACGGGCGCGTGCAGGTGACGGGGGCGCTCGGCGTCATGGAGATCAACGGCATCCTCACGAAGATGATGCACGACCACGACCGCCTGCGGCATGCGTTCTACGTTGAGGAGTCGTACGTCATCCCGTGGATGTACCCGTACCTCTCGCCGCACGGGCTCATCATGAAGATCAACGCCGACCCGACGCCGTACGACGCGAAGCGCGCCGCGCAGGATCGTGACTTCTGGGACTGGTACACGCGGCGGCTCCTCGACGACCCGATGTACCGGCGCGACTTCGCGGGGCAGAAGAGCTTCTCGAAGCTGCGCGCGGCGATCGCCGGCCTCTACCAGAAGCAGGGGCGTCCGCGCGAGGGCGCGCAGGCGTTCCGCGAGGCGGTGCTCCTCTACCCGGCCTCGCCGGAGGCGACCTTCCGCTATGCGCAGGAGTGCCTGCTGCCGTTCCGCAGGTGGGACATCGTGCTGGAGCTGATGGACTACACGGACGTGATCGACCCGAACAACAAGCGCACGGCGAGCCTCCGGGGCTACGTCATGCGCGTCCGCGCCCTGACGGCGGAGGTCCAGCGGCTGGAGGCGAAGCGGCGCGCGAAGACGTTCGCCGATGCGGACGCCTTTGCGCTTGCGCGCGCCTACTACGAGCTGGGCCGCGTCGCGGAGGCCGCGTCGCTCGTGCGCGGGTTTGCGGACAAGACCTCGGATCCGCAGACGCTGCAGGTGCTCGTGCGCATCTTCCTCGACGCGCAGCAGGACGCGGACGCCGAGAAGGCACTGAACCGCTACCTGAAGGCGAATCCGCAGGGCGACGCGAACGCCTGGGCCGACCTCGCGAAGCTCCAGTACCGGTCGGGCCGCAAGCAGGCCGCGCAGCAGAGCTTCATTCAGGGCTACCGCATCGACGCGCAGGCGCTCTTCCAGCGGCTGCAGCGGGACCATGAGCTCTACGAACTCGCCGCGCCGCTCTTCCAGCAGCGGCGTCCCTGACGGCTCAAGGAAATCAAGAAAGGAAACGAAGACATGCTGATCCAGACACTCTTGGCCGCGACGGCGCTCGGCACGGGCGACTGCCGGATGCCCGCCAACGCCTACGTCGTGCAGAACGTGCCCGGCTACAACTCGTGGCCGATGATCCAGGCGATGGGCCCGACGCTCGTCTGCACGTACAGCCGCGACAACGCCCGGCCGGCAGACGGGCACACGATCCATCCGGGCAGCCGCGATTCCTACGCGAAGGTCTCGACGGACGGCGGGCGGACGTGGTCGCGGGAGGTGACGATCGCGTCCGACCCGAAGATCGGCGAGGTCAACGAGGGCATCGGGCTGGACTCGACGGGCGCGGTGCTCGCGTGGGTGCGCTGCTGGGGGGCGCCGGAACACCGCCGCCATGAGCTCTACCGCTCGACGGACGGCTTCGCGTTCGAGAAGATCGCCTCGCTGCGGCTCGACCCGTTCCCCATGCAGGTGCTGGACCCGGTTCTCGTGCCGGAGCTCGGCCTCGTCTCGCCGTGGTTCGCCGGCAGCTACCGCAAGGACGGCGGCAACGCCTGGGGCCTGCTCGTGAGCGCGGACGACGGCCGCACGTGGGAGCAGCGGACGATCGAGTCGAACCTGTCGGTCAAGGAATGGGTGACGGAATCGTCGCTCGTGCCGCTCGGAAACGGGCGCATCCTCCTGATCGGCCGCTGCGAGCAGGGGCGCGGCACGCAGTTCCAGGTCACGAGCGTCGACGGCGGGAAGACCTGGAAGAAGGCGCGGACGAACATCGGCGACGTGCTGGAATCGACGCCGAGCCTCGTCTACGATGCGCGGACGGGACTCGTCGCGAACTACTACTACCATCGCGGGGCGCGCCGGCTCAAGCGCCGCGTCGCGAACGCCGACTTCATCTTCACCCACCCGGAGGCCTGGCCTGAGCCGGAGATCCTTGACGAGGGCTACGAGCCGCGCGCCTACGACGCCGGCAACGTCAAGGCGACCCGCCTGCTCGGCAAGACCGACTGCTGCGCGTGGTACACGGGCACGCAGTCGAACGCAACGGTCGTCGTGACGGTCGTCCCGGCGCCGACAGCCGTTTCGGGGGCTCGGGCGGCGAAATGAAGACAGCGCTCGTCACAGGTGGCGCGGGGTTTCTCGGCAGCAATCTCTGCGCGCGGCTTCTGAAGGACGGCTACAAGGTCGTCGCGCTCGACAACCTCTACACGGGTTCGCGCGACAACCTCGCGGCGTTTGCCTCGAATCCGAACTTCGCGTTCGTCGAGGCCGACGTCACCGACCTCACGCGCGACGCCTTTCGGAAAAAGCTCGACGACCTCTGCACTTCTTCCCTTTTCCCTTTTCCTTTTTCCTTCTCCGAAATCTACAACCTCGCCTGTCCGGCGAGTCCGCCGCACTACCAGGCGCGCCCGATCTTCACGACGCTGACGTCGGTGAAGGGCGTTCTCTTCTGCCTCGACCTCGCGCGGCGGGACGGCGCGAAGCTCCTGCACACCTCGACGAGCGAGGTCTACGGCGACGCGCAGGTGCATCCGCAGCCGGAGGGCTACTGGGGCAACGTCAACACGATCGGCATCCGCAGCTGCTACGACGAGGGCAAGCGCGTCGCCGAGACGCTGGTCGCCGACCATGTGCGCGCCTATGACGTCGACGCGCGGATGGTGCGCATCTTCAACACGTACGGGCCGATGATGAATCCGGCGGACGGCCGCGTCGTCTCGAACTTCATCTGCCAGGCGCTGCGCGGCGAGGACTTGACGGTCTACGGCACGGGGCGGCAGACGCGCTCGTTCCAGTACTGCGACGACCTGATCGACGCCTTCCGCCGCTACATGGAGCTGCCGAAGGAGACGCTGCGCGCGTTCTTCCGTCCGCCGCGTCCGCCGGTGCCCGTCCTCAACACGGGCAACCCCGGCGAGTTCACGATGCTGGAGCTGGCGGAGGAGGTTCTGCGGCAGATTCCGGGCACGGGCTCGAAGCTCGTGTTCCGTCCGCTCCCCGGCGACGACCCGAAGCAGCGCAAGCCCGACATCGCGCTCGCACAGGAGCTGCTGGGCTGGTCGCCGCGTGTGCCGCTCGCCGAAGGGCTGGCGAAGACGATTGCCTATTTTCGAGAAAAGACAGGAAGGAAATGAAAGAGATGAGTTCAATTCTTGACAAGATCGTGTCCGACCGCGAGAAGTACTCGTGCTCGGTGAAGACGCTCGGCCCCTGCACGATACCCTCGCCCGTCAAGCTGGGGCAGTTCGTACAGGACGGCGAGCGCATCTTCGCGACGGAGAACGAGGCCTACGCGAAGTTCGCCGAGACGAAGCTCGGCCACCAGCCGACGTTCGAGCGGGCGGGCCCGCGCGAGAAGATCTTCCATGACCCAAGCTGGACGCGCGTCGCGATCGTGACGGCGGGCGGGCTCTGCCCCGGCCTGAACACGGTCATCAAGGGCCTCGTCGAGATCCTGGAGTTCGACTACGGCGTGAAGAACATCTACGGCATCCGCTACGGCTACGCGGGGCTGAACCCGAAGTACGGCTACGAGCCGCTGATGCTCAACCCGGACAATGTCGACACAATCCACGAGCAGGGCGGGACGATCCTCGGGTCGAGCCGGGGCGTGCAGCCGACGGACATCATGGTCGACACGCTCGTGCGGATGAACATCAACGTCCTCTTCTGCATCGGCGGCGACGGCTCGCTCCGGTGCGCGAGCGACATCGCGACGGAAATCGCGCAGCGGGGGCTGAAGATCTCCGTCGTCGGCATCCCGAAGACGATCGACAACGACCTCGTCTTCATCGGCCGCAGCTTCGGCTTCGAGACGGCGGTCGCCGAGGCGGCCGAGGTCACGCGCAACGCGCACGTCGAGGCGAAGGGCACGCCGCACGGCATCGGCCTCGTGAAGCTGATGGGGCGCGACTCCGGCTTCATCGCCGCCGCCGCGTCGATCGCGAACCCGAACGTCAACTTCTGCCTCGTGCCGGAGGTGAAGTTCGAGATGGAGGGGCCGCGCGGCCTGCTGACGGCGCTGGAGCGCCGCTTCGCCGCCGGGAAGTCGCACGCCGTCATCGTCGTCGCGGAGGGCGCGGGGCAGGAGCTCCTCGCCGGCAGCGAGGAGCGCGACGCGAGCGGCAACGTCCTGAAGAAGGACATCGGCGTCTACCTGAAGAAGCGCATTTCGGAGCACTTCAAGAGCCGGGGCTTCGACACGAGCGTGAAGTACATCGACCCCAGCTACATCATTCGCAGCTGCCCGGCGCGCGGCACGGACGCGATCCGCTGCTACAGCCTCGCGCGCGCGGCGGCGCACGCGGCGATGGCGGGGCGCACCGACTGCGTCGTCGGCAATCTCGGCGAGAGCTACGCGCTCGTGCCGATCGCGCTCGCGACGATCGAGCGCCAGAAGCTCGACATCGAAGGCCAGCTCTGGCGGAGCGTGCTCGACGCGACGGGGCAGAACTTCTACTTCGACGGCACGCCGCGCGCAAAGGGCGCGGGCGACGCCTTCGCGCCGTGAGGCGCGCGAAACTTTCCATTCACCGCACAACCACCTAACGCCATGAAAGACCTGAAAGCCGCTTACAAGACCATCGAGACCGACCATTTCGCGCCGACGCTGGAGATTTCGTTCATCGACGGCCCGAACCGCCAGACCCTGCGCTACGAGAAGGTGACGTGGGACATCGGCGGCGAGAAGAAGGGCCTGCGCTACGGCGAGAACCCCGGCCAGGAGGCCGCGCTCTACAAGCTCGTCAACGGCAACCTCGCGCTCGGCGACGTCGCGCTCGTCCAGCCGGGGCAGTACCTCGCCTCGGTGCCGGAACTGCTGCAGTCGGGCAAGCACCCCGGCAAGACGAACGTGACGGACGCCGACAACGCGCTCAACATCCTGCGCTACCTGATGGACAAGCCGTGCGCCGTCATCGTCAAGCACAACAACCCGTGCGGCGTCGCGACGGGCTCGACGCTCGCCGAGGCCTACTTCCGCGCGAACCGGGCCGACCGCCTCGCCGCGTTCGGCGGCGCGATCGCGCTCAACCGCGACTGCGACCTGGAGACGGCGAAGCTGATCGTCGAGAACTACGCCGAGGTCGTTGTCGCGCCGGACTTCGCGCCGGGCGTCATGGACGTCTTCGCGGCGAAGAAGAACCTGCGCGTCTTCCGCATCCGCAACATGGCCCGCCTCGCCGACTTCGTCGCGAAGCGCGTCATCGACTTCAAGTCGCTCGTCGACGGCGGCCTCGTCGCGCAGGCCTCGTTCTGCGCGAACGCGCGCACGCCCGCCGACTTCCTGCCCGCGTACTGCAACCGCAAGATCACGGACAAGGCGACGGGCACCATCACCTACGAGGAGCACAAGATCAGGCGGCTCCCGACGGCGACGGAATACGAAGACCTCGTCTTCGGGTGGCTTGTCGAGGCGGGCGTGACGTCGAACTCCGTCCTCTACGTGAAGGACGGCGCGACCGTCGGCATCGGCACGGGCGAGCAGGACCGCGTCGGCGTCGCGGAGATTGCGCGCGACAAGGCCTACACGAAGCGCGCGGACTGGATCGCCTGGGAGAAGTACGGCAAGCCGTTCAACGACCTGCGGCTCGTCTTCGGCGAGGCGGACGGCGCGAAGAAGCAGACCGAGATCCTTGAGCAGACGAAGGCCGAGAAGGGCGGCTTGCCCGGCTGCGCGATGGTGTCCGACGCCTTCTTCCCGTTCCGCGACGGGCTGGAGGTCGGCTTGCGCGAGGGCATCACGTCGGTCGTGCAGCCCGGCGGCGCGATCCGCGACTGGGACGTCATCGACTGCGCGAACGAGGCGGGTGTCGCGATGGTCTTCACGGGCCAGCGCAGCTTCCGCCACTGAGGGGCCGATGGAGATCTTCGGCTACACGTTCAGGAACGACGCGCTCCTGAAGGAGGCGCTGACGACGCCGGCGTACCGCATGGTACATCCGCACGCGACGGACAACCAGCGGCTGGAGTTCCTCGGCGACGCGGTCTTGGGGCTGCTTGCGGCCGAGCGGCTCTACGCGGCGTTCCCGCACGCGGCGGAGGGCGCGCTCACGGTGCGGCGCACGCATATGGTGTCGTCGTCGGCGCTCTGCGCGGCGGCGAACCGCTTCGACCTGGTTTCGCGCCTGAAGCGCAATCGCGGCGCGTCGGAGCTTTCGCGCCATGCGAAGACGCTTGCGGACGCCGTCGAGGCGATTCTCGGCGCGGCGTATCTGGACGGCGGCTTCGCGGCGGCGCGGACGATTTTCGAGACGCTGGAACTGGCGACGGAGGAGCCTTCGGCGGATGTCTGGGCGGACAATCCGAAGGGCGCATTGCAGGAGCGCGTGCAGGCGTTGAAGCCGCCGCGCCATCCCGTCTACGAGCTGCTGAAGGCGGAGGGTGCGGCGCATGCGCCCGTCTTCACCGTGCGCGTCACGGTCGAGGGCGTCGGCTGCGCCGAGGCATCCGCCGGCAGCCACAAGGAGGCCGAGGCCGCCGCCGCCGCAAAACTGCTGCGGATGGCCTTTGGAACGGACGCGGCGGTTGCGGAGAACGTGCCGTCGGCGCGCGGATTGACTTCTCGTTTGTCAACATGATATAATTCTCGCCCGTGTGATAAAGCCGGGATTTCGGGTGAAACCGCGAATTCCACGGCATTTGCGCACGAATCGATCTCGCATGGCGAGAAAAGCACAAGGTCCTGTAGCTCATCTGGACAGAGCAGCTGCCTTCTAAGCAGCGGGTAGTGGGTTCGAGTCCCGCCAGGACCGCCCGTCGCGCGGGGCGTTGCGTAGGGGCCGTCTGATTTTTGGTATAATTCGCGCCCATGAAAACGGGTGGATGCTTGTTGGCGATACTTTCAATCTCTGTCGCCGGGGCCGAGACGAACGACGTCGCGGCGCTGGCGCCGGTCGTCGTCTGGGGCGAACGCGAACGCGCGGCGGCCGTGCAGGACGCGCCGTGGCGCACGGCGTCGTCCGCGCTCGCCGTGCGCGGGCAGGGCGAGGCCGGGACGCTCACGGACCTGAGCGTCAACGGCTCCGCGTTCTCCGAGGCGGGGCTTGTCTTCAACGGCGCGACGGTGCGCAACGCGCAGACGGAACACTTCAACGCCGACCTGCCGGCGCCGGGCGACTGGCTGGGGCGTCCGCAGGTGCTGACGGGGCTCGGCCTCTTCCGCACGGGCGCGGGGCATCCGGCGGGCTCGCTCGCCGTCGCGCTCGACGCGTCGGCCGAACGCGGCGGGCGGGCGACGCTCGGCGTCGGGCTGGACGGCCTCGTCTTCGGCCGCATCAATGACATCGAGACGTTCGGGCTCGGCGACACGGGCCGCGCTTGGGTCGGCGCGTTCGCCGAGGCGGCGCATGCGGACAAGACGGACGGCTACGAGGCGAATCCGATGGATCGCGCGACGGCGGGCGGACGCTTCGGGTTCGGGTCGGAGAACTGGACGTTCGACGCGCTCGTCTCGTGGGCGTGGCGCGACTTCGGCTGCACGGGCGCGTACGGCGCGAACGAGAGGTATCCGGCGTGGGAGGAAGACCAGACGGGCCTCGTCTCCGCCGACTGGCGCTACGACGCGGGCGACGACCAGGCGAGCGAGATCTCCGTCCTCTGGACGCGCGGCCGCGACGCCTACTGGCTCTACCGCGACAACCCCGACTTCTACGAGAACACGCACCTCGCCGATTCGGTCACGCTGCACGGCACGACGCGGCGGCATTTCACGGACTGGGCGTTCGTCGACCTGCGCGGCGACGCGGACGCCGAGGTCTATTCGACGACGCACCACAGGACGAACCCGAAGACGAAGACGGAGAGTTTTCGCCGTTTCCACGGCTCCCTCGCCGCGCTCCCCGGCGTGCGCTTCGGCGACTGGGAGATTGCGGTCGGCGCGGCGGGCGAGTTCTACAGCGACTACGACGCGACGTGCGCCCCGGCGGGCGGGATCTCGTATGCGGTGAGCGAGTCGTCGAAGGTCGAGCTCAGCTACCGCGAAGGCTGCCGGATGCCGAGTTTCACGGAACTCACGTACGACAGCCCCGACAGTCATGGGACGCTCGACCTGCCGCTTCAGCGGACGCGCGCGGTGAACCTCGACTGGACATGGGACGAGGTTGGACGGCTTGGGGCGTTCTTCATGCGCAGCGAAGACCTCGTGGACTGGCTGAAGGCAAACCCGTCGTCGGGCTGGAAGGCGACGGCCCTGGAGCCGGTGACGGCGTTCGGCCTCTCCGGCGATGCCGAATGGCGGGCGACGCAGGCGCTGACGTTCATCCCGCGCGGCGCGCTCGTCCTGAAGGACACGGCGACCGACTACTGGGCCTCGCGCTATGCGATGGACTTTCCGATCGCGTCGTTTTCGCTGGAGGCGTCGTACCGGATTCTCGACAACTGGCGCGTCGCGTATCGGCAGGGCGTCGAGGTGTGGAAGTCGAATCCCGTGCGGCGCGGCTCGCGCGTCCGCAACGTCTCGCGCGCCGAGACGACGTTTGCGCTGCCGTTCTGCCGCGACCTGGAGATCTCGCTGGGGCTCTCCGACCTCTTCAACCAGGCGTTTGAGGTCTATCCCGGACAGCGCGCCCTCGGCTTCACGGGCTACTGCGCCGTCACCTACCGCTGGTAGGCCTGGATTATCCCCGGTTTTTGACCCCTAAAATCGACCGCACCCAATAGAATCAGGGGTGCGGTCGTGTTTTTGTG
>CAKTZA010000009.1 GCA_934635045.1 uncultured Kiritimatiellota bacterium
CAGTATGCCATTATCCTTACTGAGTAGATTCCTTTCATTCTACAAGTTCAGCCAAGCTTGCTTGGCGCACCATGTGCATTTTCCTTTGTTTGACTGTTTGGTTATGAGTTGGAGTGTTGGGTTGTGTGGATGTGTTCCTTGGATGTACTGTTTTGTTCGGTTGCCGAAAGTGGTTCTTTCCTGTCGGTCATTTCAAAAACCAGCTCGCCGCCGGCGAGGACATCCGCGCGCTTCAGCACAAAGCCCGCAAGCGGACGGCCGTTCAGCGTCACTGCCTTCACGTACTTGTTCGCCTTCGAGAGGCCCTGTGCCGTCACGGTGAACGTCTTCCCGTTCGACAGCCTGAGACGCGCTTTCGCGACCTGCGGCGCACCGAGCACGTAGACGCCCGAGGCCGGATCGACCGGATAGAACCCGAGCGCGGAGAAGACGTACCACGCGCTCATCTGCCCGCAGTCGTCGTTGCCGCAGAGGCCGTCCGGCTTCGGCGCGTAGAAGCGGTCGAAGATTTCGCGCACGACGTCCGCCGTGCGGTCGGGACGTCCGGCGTACGGATAGAGGTAGGCGACGTGATGGCTCGGCTCGTTGCCGTGCGCGTACTGCCCGATCAGTCCCGTCACGTCGGCGACCGTCGCGCCCGCCGTCTTCATGGGCGCGGCGAAGAGCGCATCGAGCTTCGCCGCGCACGCGGCCTTTCCGCCCAGCGCGGCGACGAGCCCCGGCGCGTCGTGGAGGACGTGCCACGAATACTGGAAGGCGTTGCCCTCGGTGTAGTCGTTCGCGTCGCCGGGACCATAGCCGCCGAACTCGGACGGGTCGAACGGCGTGCGCCACCGTCCCTGCGAATCCCGTCCGCGCATGAAGCCCGTCGAGGCGTCGAAGAGGTTTCGCCAAGAGGCGGCGCGCTTCGCGAAGAACGCGGCATCCTCCCTCTTGCCCAGCGCCTCGGCGAACCGCGCCGCGCACGCGTCGTCGTAGGCGCATTCAAGCGTGCGGCTGACGGACAGACCCCACACCTTGTCGAAGGGCAGGTAGCCGTAGCGGTCGTAGAGGTCGAAGTCGTCGTTCGGACGCGGCGGAATGTTCCGCGTGATGGAGTCCTTCACGGCCCGATAGGCCTTCTCGACATCCATCGGGCGTCCCGCGAGATAGGCGTCGACAAGGACGGGCACGGCGTGGTTGCCGATCATGCAGTGGTTGTCCTTGCCCCAGAGCTGCCAAATCGGCAAATAGCCGACCTCGTCGTACTGCCGCAGGGCCGAGGCGACGATGCCGTCGGTGACTTCGGGCTTCATCAGCAGGTACCACGGACATGCCGCGCGAAAGACATCCCACATCGAGAGGGTGGAAAAATGCGGCGGCTCCCCCGCATCGGAGAGATTGTTGGGCTGTTGGTAAAGATGGTAGAGGGCCGTGCAGAAGCTGCGCCTCTGGTCGTCCGTCCCCTTCAGAATCTCGACATCCGCGAGCGCGGCCCGCCACTTCGCTTCCGCCGCGCCGCGCACGTCGTCAAAGCTGCGCCCCGCCAATTCGGCCTCCAGATTCCGCACCGCGCCCGCAACAGACGTCGCCGACAGCGCGATCCGCACCTCGGCCACGCCGTCCGGCCCCGTCTCGACGTCCAGCACGAACCCCGTCGCGTTCGGCTCGCGCGGCATCGTCTTCACGTTCCGTTCGCTCACAACAGACGGACGGTCGAGACGCAGCGCGAAGAAGTAGGTGCGCTCGACCCACTGCCGCACGCGGACCCGCCCCGTCACGAGCCCGTCCGGCGCGAACGTCACTTCGGACGACAGGACGCCCGTCCCTTCGGCATCCCATGTCCTGATCCGCCAGGCCGGATCGAGCAGCAGCCGCGCCCGCGCGCCGGACGGATAGCGCAGACGATAGACCGCGCCATGCTCCGACGCGGCAATCTCGACGTCCGTCCCGAAGTCGTCGAGCCGCACGCGATAGAAGCCGGGCGACGCGCACTCCGTCTCCTTGCGGAAGGCGCTTGAGAAGTCGGCGGGCAGCCCGTCGCCCGTGAACGGCAGGAGCGCCGCGTCGCCGAGGTCGCCGCACCCCGTGCCGTTCAGGTGCGTCTGGGAGAAGCGGCGGATGCGCCCGTCGCCGTACTGGTAGCCCGCACAGTATTTCCAGTCGCCCGTCCCCGTGTCGGGCGAGGCCTGCACGAGGCCGAACGGCACGCACGCGCCGGGGAACGTGTGCCCCGTCCCGTCCGTCCCGATAAACGGGTCGACAAACCGCAGCGCGTCTTCCGCCGAAAACGCGGAAGCCGCTCCCGCGCAGACGCACAGCACAAGCGCGCGCAAGGCCGTCAGGAGACCCCCTGCGGCGTTAGCTAATAGATGGGGGGGGGGGGTATTAGAACCGCGCGCAAACGCGGCAGAAAGCGCCCCGGCCACCGTCTCGGCAGCCGTCGCCTTGCCCGCGCAGTTCTCCGCAAGAAATGCCCTTCTCGTGTTCATGCGCGATATTATATCATAAATTTTGCACCTTGTGAGGAAATGATTCGCAAAAACTTTCGGAAGCGATTCGCACGGCTAATAAGAGGGCGAATGTTCCGCTGCGGAACGAGGAATGCCTCACACGACTTCCCAATGCCCGCCACGATCAGGCCCGACTCGGCGGACAATGCCGACAGACTTGAGGCGGGCAATTTGCTTTATGATTGCACTTCGGGCCTTGCCGACACTCAAGGCCATGTCGTCGATGCTGACCCTGGGATTTTCCCTCATCATGGCAACGATGGTTTCAGCGGTTTTCATACCACCTTTCATACCACCTTTCATACCACCTTTAGAATTCTCTTCAGGACGCGCAAAAACGACTTTCGTGTATCCGCCCTCGGCGACGATCTGCGGCTCCGGCAAGTCAGCTTTCGCGCATTCGTCCACAATCAACTTGATGCCACGCCCCCAGGATTCGAGCGCCTTGCGCAAATACATCACCCGCGCAACGGTCGGATTCCTTGGTTCGCTCTTGTTCCCGGCACGGAGCTCCGCCATCGTCATGCCGGGAGGAAACGTACCGGGATTGATGATTTCGACCCTGTCGTCATAGATTGCAAGAGAGACGGAACTTCCACGCCGGACGTACAATCGGTGCGCCAACGCATTGACAAGAGCCTCGCGCAAGGCCTTGGCCGGCACTTCAAGCTCCTCTTCCCGGTAAGTTCCGTCAACATCCGCTCATACTCCTCTTGCGGCATCACGGTCGTGGAGGATTGGACACGCTTGTAGGGTCTGCCGTCGTAGACATACGGACGCATATTGCCACGCTCGACCTTGCAGACAATGGCCTTGTGCGTTTCATCCACGTCGATCCACTCGACGGCGACATCGGCAGCCGGCTCAAACTTGGCGAAGACCTCAAAGAGCTCGCGCTTCGTCTTGTCGGAGACGAATTGACCAGTGACCCTGCCTTTCTTGCCGACACCGAAGACAACCCTGCCGCCGTCCCTGTTGAGGAAAGCACACAGCGTCTCGCAAGCGTCAACTCGCTGCCCAGTCGTTTCCTTTACCTCAAACGTCTCGCCCTCGCCAGACGAAACCATCGCTTTCAGCTCTTCAAGTGTCATATGGCATCCTCGTTCAACAGCTGAATATTATAGCATATCCCAGCCAAACGACGATGCGACGGATCTCCAGTCCGCCAGTTGACGGTTTTCTGTTCCGTTAGTTGAGGCGTTCTCGTTCCGTCAGTTGAGACATTTTCGTTCCGTCAGTTGGAAGCTAAAACTAGATTTCAATTGTCCTCGCCACCGACAAAGACCAGTTCGCCGCCCGCCATCAGTTCCGCGTGGCGGAGCAAGCGGCTCTCCACCGGGCGTCCGTTGAACGTCACGCGCCGCGCCCCGGCGCCCACGTCGCCTTGGGACACGATGCGCAGGGGCCGCTTCGCGCCCGGCAGACTCAGCGCGACGTGCGGCTCGCCCGGCGCGGACAGCACGTAGAGATCCGTCCCGGCGATCGGCATCAGCCCCATCGACAGGAACACGTACAGCGACCCCATCGCGCCCGAATCGTCGTCGCCCGGCGTCCCGTCGGGCGGGAACGCCGCCCGCATCCGCGCGGCCCACTTCGTCGTCAGGTCGTTCCGTCCCGCGAACGCGAACAGGAACGGCGCGTAGAACGACGGCTCATTGCCGAAGTCGACGAGCCCGCTCTCCAGTGCGTACTCCAGCCGCCGCACGAACGCCTCCCGTCCGCCGCAGAGCGCCATCAGGCGCGGCAGGTCGTGCCAGGCATTGAACGAGTACTCCCAGCAGGTGCCCTCGTAGAACGAGCCGTTGTAGCCCCTACACGGATCGGCGGGCTCCTCGGCGGGCGGCCACTCGATCCGCGCCCCGAACGAGCCGTCGGCGCGGCGGCCGCGCACGAAGCCGGAAAAGCCGGAGGCCGCGTCCGTCAGCGCGGTGTCCCAGACGTTCGTCCAGTTTTCGCTCCGCCGACGCAGACGCTCCGCCACATCGGCCTTGCCGAGCCTCGCGGCAACCTGCGACGCGCACCAGTCGTTGTAGGCGAACGCCAGCGTCGCGCTGCCGGATCGGAGGCGCCAACAGTAGTCGTGCGGGACGTCGGACGCCACGTAGCCCCTCTCGCGGTAGTCGGGCGTCCGGTCGTCCGCGTGCGCCGCCAGCACCTTCCACGCCCGCTCCCAGTCGATGCCAGGAATCCCCTTGGCCGCCGCGTCGGCGATCACGTTGTCCACGTCGTTTCCGCCCTGCCCCGTGCGCATCTCCTTCCCCTGAATGAACGCCACTTCGCACCGCCCGCCGCGCGCCAGCCGATCGGCGAACGAGTTCACAACGCCCGCGACCGTCTCCGGCTCCACGAGCGCCATCAGCGGGAAGAGCGTCTTCCACGTGTCCCAGACCGTGTAATGGTCGTCCCACATCTCGCCCCGTCGACGCGGCTGGACGAACGCGTGGAAGAGGTGCGTGTAGAATCGAACCTGCGACGCCACGTCCGACTTCGGCAGGGCGACGGTCGACAGCCGCTTGTTCCAGACCGCGCGCGCCGACGCAGCGATTTCGTCGAGCGAACGCCCGCGCAGTTCCGCATCGTGGAACTGCCGCGCCTCGTCGATCGACGCGAACGACACGACGATGCGCAGCTCGCCGTTGCCCTTCGTCGCGTAGAACCAGCAGTCGTACGGCGCGGGGTTCCAGTTGCCGAAATACGTGCCGCCGCCGAAGAGCGCCTCGCCCTCGACCTTCATCCAGGCGTTCGAGCTCGCGACGGCACGGCCGATTTTGCAGAGGAAGTCAACCGTCGGGTCGCCTTTCGAGTAGGCGTAGATCGCGCCATTCGCCGTCGCCGCCACGGCGACGTCCGTCCCCAGTTCGGTGAGGCGCGCGCGGAAACGGTAGGGATGCGCCTCCAGAACCTCCATGTCCGAAGGGGTGCCGAAGACCACACGGAACAGCCCATACGACGGCACGCCACCCGTCCCCTGCGCGTGGAGCTGCGAGAAGCCGGCGACCCTGTCGCCGTGCCAGAAGCCGTTCGGTGGCGGGAAGGCCTGTCCGGGCGACGGCCACACCGTGTCCGGGCTCGGATGGACACTGCCGTGCGGGACGCACGGCCCCAGCAGGCAGCTGCCGCGCCCGACGCGCGCGCCAATCCGCGTGTCCACGAAATCCGCCGGGGTCGTCCCCGCGTCCGTCGCCATTGCCGCCGTGCCGCACAGCGCTACCACGGTGCCGACAAGAATTCCGCACAAGATTCTCAGTTTCATTTCTTCTTGCTAAACCACAGAACCGCACAGCCATGCGGCGGCAATGTCACGTTCAGCCGCTTCCCGTCCGTGGGGACGGTGCGACCGTCATGCAACGAGACCGGTGCGGCAACGCCGCAGTCCAGCGCCCCAGACAGCGGAACGGAAACGTCCGTCGCCTTCGACTGGTAGTTGCCGAGATACAGGATCGGCCCCGCGTCGCGGGCGATGACCTGCGCCTCGACGAAGTGCTCGGCGCCGTCGCCCTCAACCAAAACATCCGGCGGAAGGCCGTTCTCGTCAAGGATGCCCTTCCACGCCTCCAGCATCCGCCGCGCCGTCGGCGTCGCGACGAACTGGTAGACGCGCCCCCGTCCAAACGTCCGAACCTTCACGTCAGCCTTGTCATCCGGTCGCCCGGACTCGAAGCGGTCGATTCGCGTGAAGTCGCGTACGCAGGGGAAGAAGCCGTCCGCATCCGCAATCGGCGCGCCATATTCGTCGCCAAGGAAGGTTTCCGGCGAGGCGAGGGCGATGCCGCCGCGCTTCACCCAGTCGCGCACCTTCGCGAAGGCCTTCGGATCGACCAGGTGCGCCGCCGACAGCATCAGCGCACGATAGCGGGAGAGCGTGCCGTCGAGAACCTGCGACGACGTGACGAGGTCGAGCGGACGGCGCGCGAACGTGCCGGCGTAGAACTCCTTCTCCGGCGAGAACGGACGGCGCAGGTCGCACAGCGTCTCGAACGAGACGAACAGCGCCGTCGTGCCGCGAATGCGCGGCACGGGCGCCAGCAGTGCCCCGTAGTCCTTGAGCGACCGCCCGATCTCGCAGAGCGCCGGGAGGACGTCAAACTCGTTGTTCGCCGGGTGGTTGACCGAATCCGCCGCCGGGAAGAAGCTCCAGTAGGTCGGCACGATTCCCTGATCGCCATGAACCACGTGGCCCCAGACGCCCAGCCGGTATTCGTCGGCCGTCTTCTTGCCGCCGTACTTGACCATCGCGCCCTCCGTGTTGACGAGGGGCTGTCCGCCCTTCTCGGCGAGCGAGCTCAACAGCGCGGTGAACATGTAGCCCGCGTTGCCGATGGCGAGCGGCATCGCCTCGGGCGACGAGACGTCGACCCACGGCGTGAAGATGCGCTCGGTCGAGAGGACGTCCGCATACGCGGCGACGGCCTCAAGGTCGCAGCCCCGCGTCGCGTAGCTGTGCCGATGGTCGCCGCCGGACACCGTGGCGAACGGCTGGATCGAGAACAGCACGCGGTTCGTGCCGAGCAGACGCTCGATCATCTCGCGCTTGCGCGCAATCGCCGCCGTGTACTGGCTCTGCTGGAACTTGATCCAGTCGACCGAGGGTGCCAGCCCGTTCGCGAACGTGGCCTTGGCGGTCAGCGGAGGCGGCTCGATCTCGCCAAACGTCCGATAGGCCTTGCGCCAGCGGGCGTTCAGCGCGTCAATCGACCCGTATTTCGTCTTCAGCCAGCGCGGGAACGCGACCCGGTTCGTCGGCGAATACGAGATGTAGAGCGACTCGTTATCCAGCTCGATCAGCTGGAGGTTCGCCCCCACCCCCAGCGTGTCGTCGAGACATTCGCGGTAAAGCCGTTCCATCGCCTCCCAGGTGGACGGCTCCTCCGGGCAGCCGAGGAGCGAGTAGTTCGAGCCATGCTTGACGTCGATGCCCTGAACGTCGCGCAGAAACGTGTTGTAGGTAAAGAACACGGCGTTCATCTCCAGCGCCCAGGACTGATTCTTGACTTCGCGCGCCGTCCGGCGCAGCTCCGACCGCTCGTCGCGCCACTTGCCGTCGACTTTCTGCTGATGCGTGCGGCGCGGATTGACGACGCCCTTGAACGTGTCCAGGACGGGATAGAGCGTGAACGTGGCGTAGTCGAAATTGAAGAGATCGAGTGCCGGGCCGAGATAGAGCTTGGCCAGCGGCGACGTGATGCCGTTGCCGCCCTGCCCGATGATGCCGCCGATCTCGGTTCCCCACATGATCTTAGGATGGCCGTCGACCAGGAACATGCCGTCGCGCGCCGTGACCTTCGGCTGATGCGCGGCACCCTTGCGCGGCGGATAGCACGCCATCAGGCGGGCATAGGCGTTGGTCTCCCACGCATACTCCCGTTCGCAACACGCGAGCTCGCTTGCGAAGTCATTCTGCAGTTGCGCGAACTCGCCCGCCGTGTCAGCGTTCAGCTCCAGGAAGGCGACAAAATCGTGCCCCGCCGTCGACTTCTCCTGCTGGCGCGGATCCGGGTGGCCCGGCTTGCGCGTGAAGGAGTCCGACCAGACGCCGCGCAGCTGGCGGATCTGCTGTACATCGGCCCACAGCCGCGTCTCATCGCCCTTCCGAAGGATTGCCGCCGCGATGCCGACCTCGTTCGTCGCGCCATCCCGCGCCACGTGCAGCCACGCCGTCGGAAAGACGCGCCAGCCCTTCGCCGTGCAGGTCGCCGCGTCCAGGACGCGGTAGTAGGCGGACGGATAGGCCGGCAGGACGAACTTCGCCGGAACCCGCGCGCAGGCCGTCGTCCAAAAGATCTCGCCGTCCTTGATTTCCTGTCCGAAGGCCGAGCGCAGCGGAACGTCCATCTGCCTCACGGAATCGAGGAACGCCTCGACGGCATCGACCGAGCCGACCTTGGAGTAGCGCGTCGCCTTGAGCGTGCGCCCCAGGCCGTAGGCGAGCAGCGTGTTCGCCATGCGATACTCGTCGCGCTGGCGGGCAACGGTATCGATGCGCTTGCACAGGGCCAGTTCCTTCTCGTCCACGACGTCTTTCGCCGCCGTGACGTCCGCCGGAAGCGTCACGTAGGTCTGCGCGTCCCGCGCGGCCTTCAGTTTCACGGTCTTGCCGTCGCGCGACGGCTCCTCCCGCCCGCGCTGGAGCGTGACCGCGATGATGCCGACAACCGCCGTGGTGTTGCGCGACACGATGTCGAGCGACTTGAGTTCCTTTTCGGGATGCGGATTCTCCACAACCTTGCGCCAGACGCCGACCAGTCGCCCGACGGGGTTGTAGCCGGCCCACGCGAGCGTCGCAGCGGACAGTTCCTCCGGCACCCACCAGTTGCCGACGTCCGCCTTGAACCGCATCGGCAGAACCTCCCGCGTCCCGTCGCGATAGGTGAGCACATAGTCGAAGACCGGCTTGCCGAACAGCTTGTCGTCGCCCCACGCGGCGGACTGGAGAAAGTGCAGACGATCCCACATGCCGGGCGGCAGCGCGATGCCCTTCACCTCCGGCGGGAAATACGGGCGGTTCGCGCTCTGCAGGGCGATGCAGGTGGCCCCGCCGTTCTTGTCGGGGTTGATGACGTCGAAGACGACGCCGGCGAACGAGCGCATTCCGACCGGGAACGTGCGCAGGTCGTTCAGGCCTTCGTCGAACCAGCCGCCCATGTAGTCGTTGGCGACCGAATCGGAGAAACCTGTCGTGACCTTCTTGCGCAAGTCCACGCAGCGAAACTCGGCGGCGGCGGAGAGCGTCAGCAGGACGCCCAGCCCCCAAAAACTCAAACGCTTCATCTGAAACAGATCCTTTCTCGTCTTAGCGAATGATCACCACCGTGCCGCGTTGCGAGCGCACGTAGACCTCGATCGTCTTCTCGGTGACGACCGCACGGATGCCCGGGCCGCAGTCGATGTCGTCGACCGTGATGTTGTTGCCCGCCTCGGCGTTGGTGAAGTTCCACTTGTCGTTCGTCACCTTCATCAGCGTCCAGTGTCCGCGTGTGCGCGGCCCCTCTTCGCCCATCACGCGAATCAGCGGCCGCCCCGTCTTCTTGGCGTTGTCGCGCCGCGTGACGGTGCCGCACGTGACGACGGACTGATCCGGATTCGTCAGCTCGTAGCCCTCGCGCGGGATGTGGAAGTTGTAGGTCGCATCACCGAAGAAATTGAGATTGGTCGCCTCCAGACGAGGATTGTCGCCCAAGAAGCGAATCTGGCAGTTGCTGTCCGTCAGATCCTTGAAGTTCGGCTGGAAGTTCGCGACTCGAAGTGTCGCGTTCGAGATGTCCAGCCGCGTGTCGCGCGAATAGTCGCCGAGGATCAGCCGCGCACAGCCGAAGACGGCACCGTTCACGAGTTCGAGACGTCCGCCCGTTCCACGTGCGTCAGCCGAAGAGCCGCCGTCCACCACCACTTTCGCCGTCCCGTCATCGACAAGTTCGGCATTGTCAAACCGAATCAAGCCGTCGCATCCGACCGTCGTCAGGCTCGCGTTCTTCGTCAGCATGACCTGTGCCCCGTCCGAGGCGCAAAAGACGTTGTTCGACGCCGACGCGGTCGCGCCGATGCGGACGGTCGTGTTCTCGAAGGCGGCACGGGCCGCCGCGCCCGCGACGGAAAAGACGTTGCCCGTCGACGCATGGCCGATGTCCCAGTACGCTGTCGCGGCATTCGTGACGGTCAGCGTGCCGCCGACGGTGACGCGGTTGCCGACGTTGGCAGCGTCGCACCCCATCGACAGCGGGCCGCAGTAGGTGAGTCCGGCGTCCGCCGGAATCTCGAACGCATTCTCGCACGATTCGGCGCCGTAGCCCACGGCCACGCCGCTCTTGGTGTAGAGGTAGTTGCCAAGTCCGCGCACGAGCAGGCGGTTGCCGACAATCGGATTCGGATGCGTCGTGTCCGCCGCGTCGCGCGAACGCCCCAGCTGGATGTCGCCCTGCGCAAACACACGGCCGCCGTTGGCGATCTCGAACGTGTTGGACGAGCTGTTCTCGCCAATCCAGATGCCGTAGTCGGCCATCAGGGTCGCATCGTCCACCAGCACGCGATTTCGGTCGCCCGCACCTAAGTTGTAGTAGATTCCGACGCGCACGGACGCCCATTTGGCGCTGCCGACGAAAGAGGCAGTCGCCTTGTTCGAGACGGCGAAGACGTTATCCGAACCCTGTGCCAGGCGGAGTGTGTTGTCGTTCGTCACCCGGTAGGTCGTCCCCTCGCCTGTCACGACAATTTCGTTGCCGCCCGCCGTCGTCGTGTTAGCACTGACCTGAATCGACCCTTCGAATGTCGCGCCGTCCCTGATAACGAGGCGGTTCGGGCCCGCATTCGGACTGAGCGAGAAGTAGTTGGCGACCGAGCAAAGCGTCCCCCGACCGGCGACCGTCAACACGTTGCCCCTGTCGTTCGCGCCGTCACCCATGAACATTCGGTCGTTCAGCGTCCGCAGTGTGCCGCTCGACAAGAGGAACTCCCGACCGGCCCCATTAAAGAAGACGCGGTTGTCTGCCGTGAGGACATGCCCATCGCCGAGGGCCAGTTCCAGATTCGCGGACAGGCTCAAGTTGTAGACGGTCAGCACCGAAGCCGATGCCAGCGTCAATGGCGACGACTGCTCAAGCACGACAAGGGCCGTGTCGGTTTCAGAAGGGATTACCCCCCCCCCCCCCCAGTTGTCCGAGAGGGCGAGATCGCCGCCATCCGCGCGATTCCACGTGTAATCGTCCGCAACGCCCGGCAGGGTGCCCGCCAAAACCGCCAACAGTGCTACTTGAATTTTCATTGTCTTCCTTCTTTTCATTTGAGATTGCGAATAATATACCATTATTTTCCGTCTGAGTAAAGGAAGCGTTTCGCAAAGCTTTCGGAAGCAATTCGCACGGCTGGCGAGAAGCTGGCGAGAAGGAGGATAATACCTGTCGCAGTGCGGCATGCGACCACGAAACGCCACCGCCGCGAAGCGTCGTAGGAATGCGTGCCTCACATGAAACGGGGAATGTCTCACACGGAGATACGGAGGCACGGAGGGAAAGCGGATGCAGTCGGTCGATGTTGCGCACCACGACTCCCCCAACCCTACCACTTGAACCCTACCACTGGGGTCAGACACTCTTTAGCAGACACTCTTTAGCACGGAATCAAGAATTTCAACGCAAAGATCGCAAAGACTCTCGACGCAAAGTCCACAAAGGCTTTGCGTTCTTTGCGTGACCCTCTGCGCTCTTGGCGTTAAAAAACGTCGCGACCTCATCGTTTCGTGTTCTCGCGCAGAGCCGCCGAGAACGCAGAGATTCGCCAGACGCCTCTGCGTCTCTGCGTGAAGCCACGTCTCACACGACGAAACGGAATTGTTCTCACACGGAGATACGGAGGCACGGAGGGAAAGCGGATGCTGTCGGTCGACGTGCGCACCACACCGCACCAAACCCTACCACTCGAACCCTATCACTGGGGTCAGACACTCTTTTGCACGTCAATCCGTCTGGTCGGCGAGGTGCGTGACCGTCAGCGCGTCCCGCGACAGCTTGCCGGCGAACGTCAGCGTCCGCGGACGGCCCGGCAGCAGCGTGAGGCAGTTGTCGTCGAACTCGCCGCGCACGCCCTTCACGTTCGCCCAGACGTAGAACGCGGGCCTGTCCGTCGCGAGCTCGACCGCCCCCGACGGCGTGACGGTCGCCGTCACCTTCGCCCGCGCGAGCGGCATGTCCTTGTAGAACCCGAAGTGCCAGTCGTTCTGGAACGTGCCGCGCGCCGTCTTCAGCGTCAGCACGAGGAAGGTTGGGGCGTGGGCGTTGTCGGGGGTGGGCTGGGCGAAAGACGCGATCGCCGTCGAGCTGTCGGGCGGGAGCGCGACCGGCCGGGTCTCGGCGGAGACGATGCGCCCGTCATACGTCCAGTACTCCAGCGTCAGCTCGCCCGTCACCGTCTCGGCGGTGTCGTTGAGCCCGAAGACCTGCCCGTGCGTCACGTCGGCCTGACCGTCCGCGACCGTCGGCTGGGCGACGACGGTGACCGGCGCGTAGAAGCGTTTCGCGAGATACTGCAGCGGCTTCCACTTGCCGCCGTACTCGATCGAACTCCAGCTCGCGACAGGCCAGTTGTCGTTCAGTTGCCAGAAGAGCGTCCCCATGCAGCGCGGACGCTGCGCGCGCCAACCGTCCACGGCCATCTTGATCGCCATGCCCTGCTGGAACTGCGACAGCAGCAGCTCGGCCTCGACGTCCTTCGCCGGACGGAAGTAGCGCCGCATCGTCTCGCGGATGCGCCGGTTGCCGCCGGGGTTCTTCTGGTGCCACTCGAATTCCGGTGCGCGCGACAGGATCTGCTCGCGCGTCGCGAACGTCTCGGCGACCTCCATCGACGGGAAGCTCTGGTAGCCGAACTCGCTGCAGAAGCGCGGCGAATAGGCGTAGTAGGCGTCAAACGGACGGTTCTCGTGCCAGACCTGCCAGTTGTGCATGTCGCCCTGCGCGTCGTTCGTCCAGTTGTCCGCGAAGTTGCCGGGGCCAGCGCACGGCGAACTCGGCCAAAACATCCGCGACGGGTCATAACGCGCGACCAGCTCGTCCTGCACGGCGTGGCGCTTCATCAGCGCGTCCTTGTAGAATTCCGGCTCCGCCCGCGTCTCCTTGAACCACTTGAGCGCGCCGACGCACTCGTTGTCGCCGCACCAAAGCGCAATCGAGGCGTGGTCGCGGAGGCGGCGCAGCTGGTGGGCGAGTTCGGCGCGCACCTCGCCAAGAAATTCGTCCGTCGCCGGATAGACGGCACACGCGAACATCTGATCGTGCCAGACGAGGAGGCCCAGTTCGTCGCAAAGATCGTAGAACGCGTCCTTCTCGAACTGCCCGCCGCCCCAAAGTCGGATCATGTTCATGTTCGCCGCCGCCGCGCTCGTCAGGAGATCGCGATATTTCTCCGGCGTCTGGCGCGACTCGAAGGCGTCACAGAGAATCCAGTTCGCGCCCTTCATGAAGAGCTCGCGGTTGTTGACGCGCACGGCGAGCCGCGACCCCGGCTTACCCTTCGCGTCCACATCGGGCGTCGTCAGGATCTCGATCTTGCGCAGGCCAATCCGGCGCGTCACCGTCTCGTCGCCGACCTTCACGGAATACGTGTAGAACCTCTGCTCCCCTGCACCATTCGGACACCAGAGCGGCGGGTTCGCAATCGAGAGGCGGTTCGTGACCGTCGACGCGCGTCCGTCCGCGTCCGTGACGTCCGCGAAGACCGTGAGGTCGCAGTGCGAGAGGTCGTCGTTGAACGTCTGCTCGGAGTAGACGTACTCGACCTTCAGCCCGTCGTGGGCGACGAGGCGCACGGGGCCGCAAAGGCCTGCCGTCATCTGCGCGAGGCCCCAGTCCCACCCAGCGTGGCAGGCGGGCTTGCGGATGAGTGCCTGGTTTTTCGCCCACGGCACGTTGCTCATCGGGAACGCGCGCCCGATTGCCGCGCGGCGGCGGTCGGCCTCTCGCCACGCGCTGCGGAAGACGGCGCGGATCTCGTTGCGCCCGGCCTTCAGCGCGCCCTTCGCGTCGAACGTCCAGCGCGCGAAGCGGTTCGACGTCGCACCGACCTTGACGCCGTTCAGGTAAATGTCCGCAAACGTGTCCGCGTCCTCGATCTCCAGCACGATGCGCCGCTTCGCGAGGAAGTCGGGCGCAACATCGAACGCGCGCGCGAAAACCCAGTCCGTCTGGCCGACCCACTGGACGTTCGTCTCGTTGCAGCCCCAATACGGGTCGGGGATCCGCCCCGCGTCAAGCAGCGCGGTGTGGACGTCGCCCGGCACCCGCACGGCGCACGTCTGCGCGGCGTTCGTCACGGGGGACAAGCGCCAAATGCCCGACAAATCCACGACATCCGCCGACCAGGCGGAGGCCGCGACAACCATCAGAAACGAACAAACGAGTCTCTTGCTATTCATTGGGGACATAGTATACCATATTTTCCCAATGAGTAAAGGAACAGACGCGAAATTACGTTAGGAACAGACGCGCAAGGCTTTCTGCTGCCACGCGCGCAGCGAGAGGCCCGTCGCCTTCGTGAAGGCGTAGCGCAGGGAACGCGGATCGCGGTAGCCGCAGTGGGAGAAGACCGAATTGACGGCGACAGTCGGATCGGACAGGAGCTTCTGCGCCTGGGCGACGCGGACGGCCACGATCTCGTCCCGGATGGAACGCCCGGCCACGGCCCGGAAGCGGTTCTCCGCCGTGCGCGTCCGCATCCCCATCTCGCGCACGACATCCGTCGCCGAGAGGCCCTCGCAGGCATGGACGCGCACGTACTCGACGGCGCGGACGGCCCGCAGGTCGACACGCTCGGTCGGACGCGTCGAGTGCCGCCGCTCGACCGGCAGGGAGCCGAACGACAGCTGAACCGGCTTCAGATTCGGACGCTTGAACCGACGGGCCAGCAGACCGGCGGCCAGCTTGCCCGACCGCTCGAACGCCGGCGCCACGCTGGAGAGCGTCGGCAGCGTGTTCTCGCAGACGAGCACGTCGTTGTCGATGCCTATGACGGCCATCTCCTCCGGCACGGCGACACCCGCGCGCTCCGCCGCCCGCAGGACGTGCACGGCCATCTCGTCGTTCGCCGCAAGGATGCCGCAGGGCTTCGGAAGGTTCGCGACGAACGCCTCCAGCCGCGCGGCAAAGTCCGCAAAGGCTTCCGTCCGCCGACCCTCCCATGCGCGGAAGACATGCCCCCGCTTGGCGCGCCGCTTCATCTCGCGCGTGAAAATGGCCTCGCGCTCCATCGACCAGTCGCGACGCGCCCAGTTGTAGTGGACATAGCCGTAGTCGGCGAAATCGCGCGCGAAGAGCTCTGCGAGGGCGCGCTTCACGACGTCCTCGGAGTTGTGGCGCACGCCGAATGTCCGCGTACCGACCTGCGCGGCGTCCGCATCGCAGTAGACGGCGGTCTGTCCGTCGAACGCCGACACCGGACACCCCCGATGGCGGAAGACGCCGCCCTCGACAATGACGCCGTCCGGCTTCCAGTAGGCGAGCACGGGCTTCACGCCGCGCGGCAGTTCCCCGACGTCGACGGCCTCGACGTGCCAGCGTTCCTGACGGGCGACGGCGTAGATGCCCGCGAGGCGCAGCCGCCACATCATGAACGCGCTCTCGTAGAAATAGACGACCGTCTTCATCTCAGCTGGCGGGCGGGGGCGGCGGCAGGCGCCCTTCGAGCGCGTCGGCGGCAATGGCCTTCACGTCCGTGTCGAAATCGCCCTTCACGATCCAGCGAAGGTAACTCGGCTCCTTGAGCATGATGCGCTTCAGGGGCTCGCCCTTCTTCTTGCCGAAGTTGACGTAAAGGACGCCATCGCGCCAGCGGAAGAACCCGGCGCGGTCGGCGTTGAGGGGATCGTGCGGCACGAGATAGCTGTCGATCGCCGCCACGTCCTTGCCCTTCAGCTCGGCATAGCGGTCGCCCGCCTCCGCCGTCTGGGCGCGCGCGAGCTGCGCGGCGAGGACGTCCCGCGTCGCCACGGCGTCCGCCATCGCCCCGTGCGCGCCCTCATGCGCGCGGCCACAGTAGAACTTCACGGCCGTCGAGAGGTCGCGCGGCTCCATCCTGTGGTAGATGCGCTGCACGTCGATGCGATTGACGATGGCGGCAGAAAGGTTGCGGCCGACCCGCAGGAACTCGGACTCGAGGCACGGGATGTCGTAGCGGTCAGAATTGAAGCCCGCGATGTCGCAGCCCTCGAAGAACGCATAGATCTCGTCCGCCAGCTCGGCGAATGTCGGACAGTTCTTCACCGTCGCGTCGTCCACGCCGTGGATTGCCGTCGTCTCCGGGGGAATCGGCATCTCCGGGTTGACGAGATGTTCGAGCCGCTCCTCGGTTCCGTCGGGATTCATCTTGACGGCGGCGATTTCGAGAATGCGGTCCTTTCGAGGGAAGAGCCCCGTGGTTTCAAGGTCGAAGACGACAAGCGGACGTTTGAGTTCGATTGGAAATTTCATGGGCGGAATTATACCACATTATCGGCACTTTGGGGCCTGTCCCCGCGACAGGCCGCCTCACGCAGACAACGCCACCGCGCCGAGGCGCGCGGCAGGGCGCTTAGGCCGTCACGCCCAGGAGATCCTTGAGTGCGCCGACCTGCTTCGCGTCGCCGAGCGCGATCAGCTCGTCGCCGATGCGGAACTCGATCTCCGGGCCGACGTTCCGGTAGGTGTGGCCGTCGCGGACGACCGAGACGATCGAGGCCCCCGTCTTCGCGCGGATGTTGAGCGAGACGACCGTCTCGCCGACGGCCGGCGAGTCCGCCGCCAGGACGAGCCGGTGGAACAGGCCCGCCGGCACGGGCACCGTCATCGTCCGCTCCAGCCCCTTGCGCCGCTCCTCCTCCGTCAGCGACTCGTTGAACCGCCGGATCGCGCCCCGGCCAGAGCGCAGCAGGAACCGCCAGCCCAGCCCGGCGACGACGAGCGTGACGGCCGTCGAGACCCACTGCGCGAGGCGGTCGTGCGGCAGGATGGTCAGGTTGACCGCCGTCCACAGCATGACGAAGAGCGCCGCTGCGACGAGGATCGTGAAGAGGCGCGCCGTCTCGCGGAACGCGACGAGCACGCGCGAGCGCCCGCGCCCGGCCAGCAGCTCCGCCACGGCGTCGCCCATCGTCCGCGCCTCCAGGATCGCCAGCGGCAGCAGCGCGACGGACAGCAGGTTCGCGAGCACGAAGAAGATGAGCTCGTCATGCGCCTCGAACCAGCGGGAGAACTTCGCGTAGTCGAAGGTCGAGAGGCGCGAGCAGACGAAGGCCCCCGCGAACATCAGCACCGCGTAGACGCCCATGCGGATCGCGGACAGCCGGAGGCGCGCGAACGTCGGCGACCCCTTCCCGGCCATGATCTTCTCGCGCCACGCCCAGTACGAGTCGAGCGCGCGGCGGAGGCGCTGCGGCAGGCGGCGCTCGGCGAAGTCGCCCGCGCGGTCGGAGAGGCGAATCATGAACGGATTCAGGAGCGTCGTCAAGAGCGACGCGCCGACGGCAATCTGGAAGAGCGGCACCGTCGCGTCCTTCTGGAGCCCCGCGTAGAGGATCGCGACCATGAACGCGAACTCGCCGATCTGCGCGAGCCCGAAGGCGTTCTGCACGGACGTCTTCACGTCAAGGCCGCAGAGGAGCGAGGCGACGAGGTTGTTCACGAACTTGCCGACGATGACGACGAGCGAGACGAGCAGCACCTGCGGCAGGCAGTGGAAGAGCGCGACCGGATCGACCAGGAGGCCGATCGACACGAAGAACACGGCCGAGAACATCGACTTCAGCGGATCCGCGAGCGTCGCGAGCCGTTCGCGCACGCAGCTCGTCGAGCCGAGGATGCCAACCAAGAACGCGCCAAGCGCCAGCGAGTAGTCGAGCCGGTACGCGAAGTACGACACGCAGAAGCAGCAGCCCAGAATCGCGAGGACGAGCGACTCGTCGTCCTGCCGCTTCGCGACGGACTTGAGGAGGCGCGGCACGAAGACGAAGCCCACGACCAGCACCGTGAGGAAGAAGACCGTGAGGCCGCCGAGCGACTTCACGAGCGCGAGCGCCGACATGCCCTCGCCGGACGCGAAGCCCGTCACGACGGCAATCGCGCCGACGCAGATGATGTCCTCGCAGACGGACGTGCCGAGCACGTATTTCGTGAACGGGCGGTTCGTCCAGCCCATCTCGCCGATCACCTTCGCGAGCAGCGTCGTCGCCGAGTCGCAGATCGCGACGCCGAGGAAGAGGGACGGCACGGACGCCCAGCCGAAGAACTTCGTGCCGACCTCATAGCCGAGCCAGATCATCACGAGCGTGTCCAGCACCGCCGCCGGCAGCGCGACGCCGCGAATCTTCTGCATGTCCTTCGCGGAGAACGAGAGCCCCATGCCGAACATGAGGAAGACGACGCCAAGCTGGCCGATCGTGTTCGTCGAGGAGAGGTCGAGCAGGAAGCTGCCGCCCCAGGTGTGCGGGCTCATGACGACGCCCGCGAGAATGTAGCCCAGCACCTTCGGCCACCCGAGGCGCGCGAAGACGACCGAGACGATGCCCGCCGCCGTCATCAGCACCGCCAGATCCTGAAAGAAATAGCTCTCAATCATTTTGGGCGAAATTATACCACAACGGCGGAGATCCTGCAGAAGGAAACTCCGCCGTTGGCCACAGGGGGCGTCCGCATAGTCGTCAGAACTTGCCGCGCAGGCCGATCTCGAACGTGCGCGGGTCGCCCGCGAAGCACTCGTAGAAGTGCCGCGACGTGTCGAAATAGCGCGCGTCGAAGAGGTTGCGCACGCCAAGCGTCAGGAACCAATCGTCGCACCACCCGAACTTCGAGAGCGGCACGGACATGTTGACGTCGAAGACATGGCTCGGATCGAACCGCAGGTTCTCGTTGACGTACTCGCCGCGCATCGTCGCGTAGCTCATCGAGCGGTAGCGGTAGCCGAGGCCGACGACGATGTCCTCGATCGCGTCAAACCCGTGCAGGCGATAGGACGTGTTCAGCGTGACGGCATGGCGCGGGAAGCGCTCGAACGAGCCGGCCTTGCCCGACTTCGTGCAGTTCTCGTAGAGCGTGTGCGTGTACATCGCCAGAACCGTCCAGTTCTCCGTGATGTCGCCCGTCAGCGACAGGTCGACGCCGCGCGAACGGCTGTGCCCCTCGTAGTAGACTTCCTGCGTCCGCCGGTCCTGGACGGGCGTGTTCTCCTGCTCGATGCTGAAGTAGGACGCCGAGACCCAGAACTTCTCCAGCGGGCGGATGCGCGCGCCCGTCTCCCACTGCGTCGCCGTCCACGGATCGGTCGGCCGCGTCCCGTCCGGCGTGCGGTAGCCCAAGGTCGGCGTCTGCGTCTGCGAGACGTTGCCGAAGAAGACGAGCCAATCAAGGGGCTGAACCGTGAGGCCGCCGCGCGGCGAGAACGCGAAGGCATGCGCCTCGTCGTAATGCGCTGTCGTTGTCGTTCCGCCGCGCCCCGTCGTCGTCACGACCGAGGCGTTCTCGACGAAGTAGTCATAGCGCAGGCCCGCGAGAAGCGTGACCCATCCCCAGCCGATCGAGTCCTGCACGGTTGCGCCGTAGCGGGAGACCGCCGCACCGAACGCATCGCCGTCGCGGTAGTAGAAGTCGGGCTGGACAAGGAACGTGTTGCGGAAGCCGAGTGGCAATTCATTCTTCGTGTAGACCGAACGCGCGTAGAGGTTGAAGTTGCGCTGGATGGCGCTTGATTCAGAGAAAGACGAGGTCATGTACTTCTTCCCCGTCAGCCACTCCCCCGTCTCGTAGAAGTGGTTCATGACCTGATCATACTCGGCCTGGCTGGCCATGTCGCCAGTCGGGTTCGTCGCACTGCGCAGCGACGGCACATACGGCTCGCGCGTCTTCTGATCCCAGTCGGAATACATGAACGAGCCGCCGAACTTGAGGAGCCAGTCGTCCGTGACCTGCCAGTCGACGTAGGGGTTGACCATCATTCCCCGATACTTCGTCCGGTCGGTCGGACGGCACGAGGACTCGTTCCAGCCGTAGCCGCCGGCGGGTTTGCCGCGCCAGACGGGAATGCCGATGTAGCTTGGGCTGTCGGACGAGACGAACATCGTCTTCAGCCCGAACGTCACGTCATCCGTCGGCTTGAAGACGAAGGACGGCGCGAGCGTGTACTGCTCGCGTGGGCGCGCCCCCTTCTGCGAGCCGCTGGAGATGTAGGCGGGCGAGTAGATGTCGAAGGAGGCGGGGAGGCGAACCGCGAACTTGTCCTCGACGACGACCTCGTTCGCGTCAATCATGCCGCGCTGGCGCCAGACGTTGCGCCCGACGGACGTCTGCTCGGAGAAGTTGATCTCGCTGTCGCGGAGGTGCGCGCCCTTCAGGTACATGTTGATCGAGCCGCCCGCGCCGTTGTTGTTCTGCTGCGCGCCCGCGCCGCCCGACAGCGAGGCGATCGGCCCCTTCACGATCTCGACGCGCGCCATCATCGCCGGGTCCATGAATAGCCCCGCGCCGCGCCCGACGGGGATCACGCCGTCGAACGCCGGCTCCGTGCCGCCCATGCCGCGAATGGAGAAGCGCCCCGGCTGGCGCACGAGCAGCGACGTGCCGCCCGTCTCGATGCCCGGCACCTGACGGAGCAGGTCGTTCATGTCCGTCGGGTTGCGCTCGCGGATGAAGTCCTCCGTCAGCGTGTCGACGACGCAGGGCAGCGTTTCGGGCGGCTCGCCCGTGAACGTGCCGCCCGTCACCGTCTCGGGCCGGTATTTCGAGAGCGCATTCGCCTCGACCGTGACGGTTCCGAGATCCGCGACCGAATTCGTTTCAACGTTCTCCGCAGCCGCAAGACCGAGGACCGACAGCGCCGACGCGCAAAAAAGAAGTGATTTCATTACCTTGTGAAACGCCACATCAATCGCAAAGGTTCATTCGACCGTGCGCCTCACTTCAGCTTGAACGTGAGCGTGATCTTCGCCGTCGACGAAACCGACTGACGGTCGCGCTTGGCCGGCGTGAAGTGCGCCGCTTTCACGGCCTTGACCGCCGCTTCGTCCAGTTCTTGGTAGCCGCTGGAGGAGACGACCTTCACCTCGCCGACCGCGCCGGACGCGGTGACTTCGATCTCCAGTTGCACGTCGCCCTGCTCGCCGCGCAGACGCGCCCCTTTCGGATAGTCGGGCTTGATGCTCTTGCGCGGACGCGGCGGCGCATCGACCCGCGCCTGACGCGGCGCGACCGCTGGCGCAGGGGCCGACGCGGCGACGGGCGGACGCGGCGGTTCCTTTCGCGACTCTTCTTTCGGCGGCTCGACGACCGGCGTCTCCACCGGAGGACGCTCCGGTGCAGGCTCCGGCAGTTTCAGCGCGTCCAGCTCCGGCGGCAGTTCCTTCGGCGGCTCGCTTTCCGGCGGACGCTCCGGCTCGGGCGGCGGTGGCTCTTCGGGCACGGGCTCTTCCGGCGCGGATGCGAGCGTGGGCTGAACCGCCGCCGTCTCGTCCTCTGTCTCGGCGAACGACAGTTCGACGCTCGACAGGTCAAGCTGCGCAAGCGCATCCGGCGCCGGCGCATATTCGACGTAGACCGCCAGCGCCGCCGCAAGCGCCGCGTGGAACAGGATCGACAGGAAAATGGCGACGCCGAATCTCACGGCTTGCCGCTCACCTGAAAGCTGACCTTCTCGACCCCCGCCGCCTTCAGCTCGGACAGCAGCTCGATGCCCGTGCCCAGCGACGACTTGCGGTCGCCTGAGATCAGCACGGGCAGTTTCATGTCCGCCGCATAGAGGTCTTTCACCTTCGCGAGTGCCGCCGCGCGCGTCGTCGCTTCGCCGTTGAACTGCAATGCGTCGTCCGGCCCGATCGTCAGGACAACCCGCTCGCCCTTCTCATCCGCCCCCGCCGCGTTCGGCAGGTCGACCTTGAGGCCCTTGTGCACCGTCATGTCGAAGATGCAGTAGATGAAGAAGACGAGAACGAGGAACATGACATCCATGAGCGACGTCATCTCCAGCCGCGCGCCGCGTCGCCGCCTACTCTTCGGCATGGCGCTCCAGGATGTTGTAGGGGAAGAGGAGGACGAGCGAGGCGATGAGGCCCGCCGCCGTCGTGATCAGCGCCTCGCCGATGCCCGCCGTCGCCGCCATCGGGTTCGCGACGCCGTCCGCGCCGTTCAGCGCGCCGAACGTCTGCATGATGCCCGTCACCGTGCCGAGAATGCCGAGCATCGGCTCGGCCGTGATGATCGTCGAGACGATCGTAAGGCCCTTCCCGTCGCGGCGGCCCGCCCGGAACGCGAGCGCCTTCCAGATCAGGATCGCGAGACCAAGAACCGACAGGCCGAGAATCGGCCACATGACCGGCCCGCCCGCCAAGAACGTCTGAATCAGTTTTTCCATTGAGTTTCCATCCTAAATTCGTTTAACGCCATCCGCCACAGGTGGGTTCAGCCGGTTGCTGGACGTTGCCCCCGCTCCCCAGACCTGCCGGAGAAACGCGAGGCCGCGTTTCAGGGCTTCGAGCGTGACGCCCGCATGGGGCTCAAGCACAAGATGCCGAGCGGCCCGCGCGACGGGCTCCAGCGCGGCAAAATCAATCTTCCCCTCGCCCGGCGGCAGGTGGTCGTCTCCGCCGCGCGAGTCGTTGAGGTGAAGTCCCACGGGTTGCACAAACCCCGTCGCCTCGGCTGCTGACGCCGCCACCCAGCCCTTCGTCTGCCGCACATAGGCATGGCCCGTGTCAAGCCAGGGCCGCACCCAGTCGCCGACCAGATCCCGGATTTCAGCCTCATTGGGGAAGCCCTCCAGATACGGCAGGTTCTCCAGTCCGAGCGTCACGCGATGCGCCTCCAGCACGGGCGCAAGCGCGTCAAGCTCCCGCCGAAAGACATCCACGAGCTTGCGTCCGACACGCAGGCGTTTCTTCGGACGGTTGCGCGCGAAGATTGTCTGGCAGGGAACGCGCCCCGCGTGGAGAACGACGGCCTCGGCACCCATTTCCGCCGCAAACGCGATGTTCTTCTTCACGTGGACGCGGGCCAGTCCGCGCGCGGCCTCGTCGAAATCGGCGAGGAGGTAAAGTTCGGGATAGCCGCACGGCGCGGAGAGCGGCACCGGACAAAAGGCGTGAATGGAGCGGACGGGCATCTCGTCCAGCCGCGACTTGAAGCCCGCAACATGTTCCATCGTCGTGTGGAAGCCCAGTTCCAGCGCCTCGAACCCCAAGGCTTGGGCCTCTTCGACAATCGCTTCGCCGGACGTCAGCCGTCGATTGTTCCAATTGGTCGAAAGCGCGAACGTCATGGCTACCGCTTGCGCGCGCGCCGCTTGAAGAGCGCACGCACGGCGTCGATGTACGGACGGTCGGTCGCGATCGGCAGCGTCTCGATGCCCGTCTTGAGGAAGAACCGCCGCAAGTCCTCGGTCTCGGACGCGGCGCGCGCGGTAAACGCACGGCGCACCTTCGCGCTGGACGTATCCACGAGGACGAGCGCCCCCGTCTCGGGGTCTTCGAGCTCCACAAGCCCCACGTCGGGCAGCGCGCTTTCCGCCGGATCGCACACGGGCACGCAGATGAGGTCGTGATGCCGCGCCGCCGCACGCAGGAGCCGCTCGGCAGAAGAACGGGCGTCCGCACTTTCCCCTTCCGCGCCCTTTCCTTCTTCCTTCTTCCCTCTTCCTTCTTCCTTCTTCCCTCTTCCTTCTCCCTTTTGCCCTCCCTTCTTCCTTTTCCCTTCTGGCATGAGGAAGTCGCTCACGAGAAAGACGACGGCGCGGCGCTTCTGGACGCCGTTCAGGAACTTGAGCGCGCCCTCGATGTCCGTGCCGCCCTGCGCGTCGTCCTCGGCGGCCAGCACCTCACGCACGAGGCGCATGACCGAGTCGCGGCCCTTGCGCGGCGGGATGTACTTGACGATCCGGTCGGAGAAGAGGACGAGGCCGATCTTGTCCTGGTTGCGGATCGCCGTCAGCGCGAGTAGCGCCGTCACCTCGGCGGCGAGCTCCATCTTCGAGCGGCGGACGCTACCGTAGCCCTGCGAGCCGGAGACGTCCACGAGAAAGAGGATCGTCAGCTCGCGCTCCTCGGCGAAGCGCTTGATGTACGGCACGCCCGTCTTCGCCGTCACGTTCCAGTCGATCGTGCGCACGTCGTCCCCGACCTGGTAGGGGCGCACCTCGTCGAATTCGACGCCCTGTCCCTTGAAGGTCGAGTGGTAGTCGCCCGCAAGCTGGTCGTCGATCAGCTTGTTGGTGAGGATCCGTATCTTCCCCACCTTCGCCATCAGTTCCTTTACGTCAGTCATTGGTCATCCACCTCCACAATCACCTCTTATCCAAAAGGCCGCAAAGGCTTTGACGCAAAGGCCTCCAAGGCGCTTGCGCTCTTTGCGCTTCCCTTCGCGTTCTTTGCGGTAAGGCACCAACCGTCTGCTTTCTCATGTGAGTTACGTCTCCTCGTCCGGCACGACCTCGCACGTCTTCTTATTTACAATTATCATGTCTGCCATCTCACACCACATTCTCTACATCCATCGTGGTTTTTCCCATCAGATTCTCGCCTTCAATCCCGTGATCTCGCCCACATCGAGTTTCGTAAACGCGAAGCACTTCCTACCGAGGTCTTTCAACGACGCACCGATGAGATAGAGTTCCTTGTCGTCAAGGATGAGAAACCGGTCATGAAACGCCGCGCTTGTCTTCACGGAAAGGCCGCCATATTGAGCGTTGAACTTCGCGACATCGCTGTCCGCAACTTTGTTGCCGCGCACAGACGTCACAACTTCCACCTCGACCCCTTTGCGCTTTTTCGCAAGCATGTCAAGCGTTCCCGTTCCAACCCAGCTGTCAATCAACAGAATCGACCTCTTCGCCCGGGCTATCAATCTCTCCATCAGCGAACAGGCGTCCCACAACTGCCCGTCATAGAACACACCCTGCAAAGGCGGTTCCTTCGTCTGAATGAAGAAATCAACCTTACCCTCAAGCATCGACAACCTCTCATCGTGTCCGGCCAACCGACGATCGATCCGATCCTCCAGCAGACACAACCTCTGGTTGACCGCATAGCCTTTCAGCAGATACTCGCGCAAAACACCCGTGGCCCATTGCCGGAACTTCGTAGCCCGCAATGAATTGACGCGGTAGCCGACGGCGATGATCATGTCGAGATTGTAGAATGGGACAATTCGTGAAATCATCCGCCCACCCTCGTTTTGAACCTGTGCAATTTTTGCACAGGTTGACGCCGCCTCAAGTTCGCCTGTCTTGTAAATGTTGTGTATGTGACGATTGATGACCGTTCGATCCACGCCAAACAACTCGCCAAGCCGGGACTGATTGAGCCATACCGTCTCGTTTTCCACGCGAACGTCCAACCGCATTGTCTCGTTCGGCTGGTAGACAACGATCTGATTTTCCATGTTCTCCCTCATGACATCCATCTGCACAGGGTCGAATGCTGTCACCGTCAGGCCTTTCTCGACATACGATTTAAGGCTGTCGAAGACAAACGGCATCGAACGTCCGCCCGTCTTCGGATACGGCTTCGCGTAGAAGGCCGCGTCGATCCGAACGACGGGACAGCGCGACGAGCAGACGTAGACCTCCGCCGCCTTGCGGCCCAGCAGCTTCAGGGGCGTGGTCGCCTCCGCCAATTCGTAAAGCGCATACGTCTCGCCATGGGCCTTCGCCGGTTCGGCAAGGGAATAGCCCGTCGCCGCCAGTTCCTTGCATCCGACAACCGCCTTGAAGTGTGCCGTGAACGCGAGTGGACGCGCCCCTTCGGCAAAGAGAACGATGCCGCCGACACGCTCGTGGAACGCAAGTTTTCCGCACTTCGGCAACGGCAGGTTGTAGAGCCTTTTCGCGGCAATCCACGCCGCGTTCTCCGGCCGATACGTCCCGACCAGGACAATGTGCCCAGTGCCCCCTGCCCGCACCGCACGGCGCATCCGCTTGCAATTCTCTCTCCCGCTTTCCTTCATGCCGCGTATTATACCAAAGTGCGCCGCCTCAGCGGCACAATGCCCCAAAAGACACGAACGACTCGCAGGCTTTCAGCCTCCGTAGCTCACGAAACCGAAGTTCCCATTCGCGTGGATGCGGCGGATCGTCTCGGCGGCGAAACACGCCTGGTCGGCCACGTTCAGCCGAATCGGCCGTTCGGTCGGCAGCCCCAAATGCGTCAGCACGATCTTCAGGATCGTCGCCGGGTTCTCGAAGCGCGCGGGCGCGGACACGCCGACGGCGATGTAGACGTCCTCCATCGGCGCAATGCCGACGCAGATCGTGATGCCCTTCTCGCTGCAGCGGCTCAGACTCTTCTCCATAAGGAAAAGCTCCTCGCCCGTCAGGAGGTCGCGGCACTTGAGACCGACGCCTGCCTTCATCGCCAGAATCTCCAGCCACGTGTAGCGGTAGTTCGCGTAGTACGTCGCCGCGCGCGCGTCAATGTCATCGAATTCCTCCTTCCGCGCCAGCACACGCCGAATCGCCGGACCGTCGCCCTGGTCATCCATCATTGACGCGAAGTCTCCCACCACGCAGTCGAGCGTCGGGTCGAGGTCGGCCAACGAGTCGCGCTCTTCAAGGAAACCGAGCCGAACCGCCGCCTGACGCCGTTCCTCCTGCGTCAGCTCCGTGACGACGTGGGCGCGGACAAAATCCATCGTGACTTGCCGGACATCCTCGTAAACCGCGAGCTTGGCGTCACGCCTCGTGGCGTCCTTGACGAATGCGAAATCGATTGGGCCATTGTAGGCGGACAGCGGAATGTCTTCAGGCTGGATGTAGTCGCCGTCATCCGGCTCGTCTGAATCGGAATCGTCGTCCCAGTCGTCCACGCCCTCGTCGCGGCCCTCGCCGAAGTCGAACACGTCGTGGATGTCCTCGTCTGCCTGCTCGTCGACGAGCCCAAGGTCGGCAAGCTCGCGCGGCGTCCGGCCGCGCCCTTCCCACGTGCGCGTCGTGTCCAAAAGCGGGCTGAGGGCCTGCGCGAGACGCTGGACGGCCTCATCGTCGGACGGTTCCCAGTCGCAGTTCTCGCGGATGTACTTGAGCGCCGTGACAACCTTCGCGCCATTGACGCGCGCGTTGCACTGGACGCCCAGCGTGTCCAGTTCCTGTTCAGCCCTGTCAAGACGATACGCTTTCTTGACGAACCTCTCGAACGCGCGGCTCTCTTTCGTTTCCTCGGCCGCCATCGGCTCCTCGTAGAGGAGGAAGTCGTCTTCCGGCAGCACGGCGAGGTCGAGCTTGCGGAAACTGGCCATGGTGTCCGCGACCGTGCGCGTGATCTCGGCGTTCGCGTCCTTCGACGGAGTCGGCTCCTCGTCCCAATCACTCGACGTCAGGTCGTGGTAGACGATGACGCGCGGCTCGTCCGCCTTCAGCTGCCAGGTCGAGAACCAGATCTCCGGCGCATCGCACGGCCCGTCCAGCAGATGCTCAAGGTCTTCCGGCTCGGGGCGGTTCGCGAAATAGTCGTGAAGCCGGTCGACGAGCGCGTCGAGTTCGGCGACCGTCATCGCGTCCGAAATCGGCGCGTCGTGATCTTTCGCGTAGCCGTTGTAAAGCGAGACGAACTCCTCCAGCGTAAGGACGCCATAGAGGTTCGCCGCCGCGTTGAGGCAGCGCAGCGCGAATTCCTCGCGCGCGTTCAGCTCGGCGGGCTCGTGCGCACCCTCGTCGCGCCCGCATTCTTCCTCCGCCGCGCTGTCGTCCTTCCAGACGCCATCCGGCCCAATGATCGTGTCAAATGGTCTTTTCATGTTCTGATCGTCCTTTGCCGTAAGTTTTCCCTCGTACAAGCTCCCTGTTCGTCGATCTCATTCCAATTCCCCAGCACCTGCCAGGTTCCGCCGTTGTCCGCGCCGACCCGCCGCAGACGGCCCTCCGCCTTGAGCAGACGAAGATTCCTTTCAATCCCCGAACGCGAAAGCCCCGTTTCCCGCACCAGATCCGCCGTCGTCCATTCCGGGCGGCTCGCAAGCGCAGCCAGGATTTTCTCCTTACTTTTCTCCTTACTCTTGGCGTCGACCTTTTCGCTCGCCAACGCACGCCGCTCCCGATAAAACGTCACCTTCAGGGTCGCCGACTCTTCGGAAACGACGGGCACCGGAAGCCCCATCTTGGCACAGGCCTCAAAATAGCGCGACACGCCACCACCCCAGCCCTCGACTTCGCCCATGTATTCCAGCGCCGCGCCAACGGCATGGTTCCGAAGCTTCGAGAATCCGTTTCGCGCGTCTTCGACCGTCATCTCGCGGACGAGGCCACCGGGCGAGACAACCTCCAGTCGATCATCATAAACGGCCACGTAAACGCACGACGGCGACAGGTAGTCACGATGGAAGACGGCATTGCAAATGGCCTCGCGAATCGCATCGATCGGCAACTCGTAGACGTCCCGCCGCGCCGTGCCGACAAGTTCCGTGCCCACGCGAATGTTCCGCAGCACGAACTGATAGACCTTTTCGCCGCTCTTCACGTCCACGGCAATCAGCGACTTGCCTTCGACGACAGCGGGCTTCACATCGATGGAGATGTGCGGCGAGCACATGTTCAAGACCGCATCGACGATGGCGTCCATTTCGGCGGCGACCTTTTCGCGCGGGATGCCGACAATCCGCCCCGTCTCGTTCTCGACGCCGAACAGCAGCCGTCCGCCGCGCCCGTTGGCGAACGCCACGACGGTCTTGACGAACTTCAGCGAGTCCTTCGGACGCGCCTCCTTGAACTCAAGCGAGGCATTCTCGCCCTGTGCAATCTGTTCAAGCAACGTCATGCCGCCACGCCTCTTGTCTGAAGAAACCGCAAACAAACCATCTCGTCCTCGGCATTTTCAACGCAAAGGCTTTGACGCAAAGGACGCAAAGGCGCTTGCGCTCTTTGCGGTTCCCTTCGCGTTCTTTGCGTTAAGGCACAAACCGACTGCTTTCTCATGTGGCTTCCATCTCCTCGTCCGGCACGACCTCGCACGTCTTCGAATAGTCCGTGTGTGGCCCGCAGGCCAACGACAACTTCACAATGTCAATCATGCCACCACCGACAAGGCCGTCGGCCACCCACTCGGCATCGTCAGGCGATTCCGCCATCACCTCGATGCGGGCGGTGTAGGTTTCGGTGACATCAACAAGATAGCGACGCTTCATGGCTTCTCCTTCAACAGGCAAGATCCAGCGGCAAGTCGGAAATATCCTTAAGGCGCTTACCGTCAATCATGTTGTTTAGCAAGACCATCGCCTCGTCACGGCTCTTCGACGAACATTTCTTCACCGCCGACAAAAGCTCATACAACGCGAAATGATAAACACAGTCAATGTCGCCCGTGCCAAGGGCCAGCGAGGCGATACGCGAGGGCGAAGGTTCTGCCGTAACGACCATGATATGCGGCACACGCCCCTTGCGGTCGCGCATCAGGTTCAAGGCTTCCGTCCGACTGTTCTGCGCACGGTCGCTCCGCATTGTCCACTTCGCCGAAATCGACGCATGGAGGATTGGCTTGCCTCCGTTCTTCTTGCGCAAGTCGGCTTTCAGGCAGATCGAATCATCGACAAAATCAGCAAGTCGATTGATTTCATCGTCCTCACACAAAGCACGGGCCACAACCACATCCGGCGACACGAGATAGTCGTTGCCCAACGCCGCCTGGAGTTTCGGATTCTCGCGAACAGCCTCCGCCAAGGCGAAGAGATGTTCGTACTGGGCGAAATCCGCCGTCTTGACACGGCTCTTGTTTCCCAACCTCGCCACACTCCAAGTACCGGGGCGCAGATTCTGCAATTTCGGAAACGTCGACTCCACGAATTTTGCAACGGCATCCTCAAAACTGGCTCCGGCTGTCTGCCCTTTCTCCTTGGCACACGCATATCCCGCGCCAAGGAATCTCGCAATCCCGTCGGCTATCGCACACGAAAACGCATTCTTTCGGTCGGCATTGGACGCCACCCCCTCCTTGTCAAAGCAGAGAATGCCGCCCTGGACAAGCCGATCATGGAAAGCCTTTCTGGCTTCGGCAAACACAACCTCACGCCTCATGGTTGAGACACCTCCTAATCTGTATGCCCACAGCCTGTGCAACAGGCGGCGGAAACGCATTCCCAATCATCCGGCAAGCCGCTGTCTTGCGCGCCCCGAAGTCCCAAGCTTCCGGGAAACCCTGAATGCGCGCAATCATCTCCTTCGTCAGTCGCGGCGAGCCGGTGAAATCACGTGACGGCGGCTCATTGGCTATGCCAAGCCCATCCACATCCAACTCTGCCCAAGCTCGTCGCGCACGCGTCGGGCCGAGATCCGGGCCACCATGTTTCTTGCTTCCCCCAACAATCGTCGGAGCGATGCGGTTCGCGTGTTCCACCCACATATCCAACCCGCGCCAGCCATTCGCCCCCATCAGTTCGCGCAGGGCTTCGCCCACGGTCGGCGCAGCCCTGCGGCTCGGTTCGGGATAGGCGAAGTCGAGCGGCTGGTCATTGCGGATGCCGACAATGATGACGCGCGGACGAATCTGCGGAACGCCATAATCGTTCGCCTGCAGAAGCTTGATCTGCGTACGATAGCCAAGTCGGGAAATCGAGTCAAGGATGCGCGCGCGATAGGCAGCAAACTTCGGATCCAGAAATCCCCGCACGTTTTCCAACATCACGGCGCGCGGACGGATTTCCGAAATCAGGCGGATGGCCTGCGGGAAGAGATCTCGTTCGTCGTCTTCGCCCAACTGGCGCGAAGCAACGGAAAACGGCGGACACGGGACGCCGCCGGCAAGGAGATCGACGCCTTGATACGGCGTGCCGTCAAATTGATGCACGTCCCCGCAGATGACATTCCACTCCGGCTTGTTGCGCCGCAGAACGGCACAGTAGTCTTTCTCGTATTCGACAAGCGCAACATGCCGGAAGCCGGCGCGGTCAAGTCCGATGGCCTGTCCCCCGGCCCCCGCACAGATTTCGACACACGTCAGTTCGCCCGCCGCACGCGCCGCCGCCAGAAGGCCGTCGGCGACTTTCTGCCCGTAGTCGAAACCGAAACTGTCCTGGAAGAAGTCGTCCTGCACAGGGTCGAATGCTGTCACCGTCAGGCCTTTCTCGACATACGATTTAAGGCTGTCGAAGACAAACGGCATCGAACGTCCGCCCGTCTTCGGATACGGCTTCGCGTAGAAGGCCGCGTCGATCCGAACGACGGGACAGCGCGACGAGCAGACGTAGACCTCCGCCGCCTTGCGGCCCAGCAGCTTCAGGGGCGTGGTCGCCTCCGCCAATTCGTAAAGCGCATACGTCTCGCCATGGGCCTTCGCCGGTTCGGCAAGGGAATAGCCCGTCGCCGCCAGTTCCTTGCATCCGACAACCGCCTTGAAGTGTGCCGTGAACGCGAGTGGACGCGCCCCTTCGGCAAAGAGAACGATGCCGCCGACACGCTCGTGGAACGCAAGTTTTCCGCACTTCGGCAACGGCAGGTTGTAGAGCCTTTTCGCGGCAATCCACGCCGCGTTCTCCGGCCGATACGTCCCGACCAGGACAATGCTCGAATCCCGCCGCTTCACGGCACGGGGACTTCGGAGAGGATCTTGTCGATGACCTTGTCGGACGTCACGCCCTCGGCCTCCGCCTCGTAGGTGAGGATGATGCGGTGGCGGAGGACGTCATGCACGACCTCCTTCACGTCCTGCGGCGTCGCGTAGGCGCGGCCGTGCAGGAGCGCGTTGCCGCGCGCGGCGAGGTTCAGCGCGAGCGTCGCGCGCGGCGAGGCCCCGTTCTGGACCATCTCGCTCGCCTCGCGCGTCTTGAAGACGATGTCGAGGATGTAGTCGCCGACCTTCTCGTCGCAGTAGACCTCCTTCAGCGTCGCGCGCAGGGCCGCGACGTCGTCCGGCGTGCACACCGTCTTCGCTTCCGGTGCCTGCGCATTCTCGGCGAAGCGCTGCATGATGCGCCGCTCGTCCGCCTTCGACGGCGTCTCGACGAGGCACTTGAACATGAAGCGGTCGACCTGCGCCTCCGGGAGCGGATACGTGCCCTCCTGCTCGATCGGGTTCTGCGTCGCGAGGACGAGGAACGGCTGCGGCAGCTTGTACGTCTCCTCGCCGATCGTGACCTGCTTCTCCTGCATCGACTCCAACAGGGCGGACTGCACCTTCGCCGGCGCGCGGTTGATCTCGTCCGCCAGGAGCAGGTTCGTGAAGACGGGACCCTTCTTCGGCGTGAACTCGCCCGTCTTCGGAGAATAGACGAGCGTGCCGACGACATCGGCCGGCAGCAGGTCCGGCGTGAACGAGATGCGCTTGAATTCGAGGCCGAGCGCCTTGGCGAGCGTGTTGACGGACAGCGTCTTCGCAAGGCCGGGGACGCCCTCCAGCAAGATGTGCCCGCCGGTCGTCAGCGCGAGAATGAGCCGGTCGACGAGCTTCTCCTGCCCGACGATCACCTTCGCGACTTCTTCGCGGATCTTCGTGACGAGTTCGCCCTGCGCGGCGATGCGGTTTGTGGCTTCCTTGAGGTCCATATCTGTTCCTTCGTGCTGATTTCGGATGTTTGTACTGTTTTGGCTGTTGGTTCGTTTGAAATCAGGTGGCATTATACCATAAATGCCGCACGGCGCGGCACGTCATTCGGGGCGGAAACGCCAAGTGCGGCATGGGCGTCAGGGTCAGGCCGTGAGCACGCCCCGGAACTTCAGGCCGCCGAAGATGCGGTCGCAGACGAACGCAACGAACTCATGCCGCCATTCGTCCTCGGTCGCGCCCGGCGGACGGTGACGCGCCCGCCAGATGGGATGGTAGAGCGCGTAGGCGCCGAGCTGAACCCAGATCGACGCCGACCACAGGTACGCCTCGTGGTCGTTGTCTGTCGCCATGCGCATGAGGCGGAAGAGCCGATTGCGCGCAGGGCTTGCGAAATGCTCCTCCAAGTAGTCCTTCACCTTCGACGGATGCATGGTCTCCTGACGGAAGATGCCCGCCGCATAGGCGCCGACGCCGACTTTCGCGTGAAAGGCCTCCACGAACGTCTCGACCCAGATGTGGACGGCCGCCTTCCACGTGCGCGCATCACGGACGCCCGCCACGACGGCGGCCATCTCCGAACCGTGTGTCGCCTCGTAGACGCGCTCGACACATTCGCGGTAAAGGCCCTCCTTGCTGTGGAAATGGTAGTTCACGAGCGCACCGTTGACCTTGGCCGCGCGGCAGATCTCCCGCACGGTCACGCCCTCCAGGCCCTTCTCGGCAAAGAGCCGCGTCGCGGCCTCCATGATCTTCTCCTTGGTCTTGTTCTTCTCCACGTGTCTCTGTCTGAACCTTTTGTTTTAAACGTGCGTTTAGAATATCATTTTTGAAACGAACCTGTCAACGGGATGAGAAGCCCTTCAGCGGGACGTCCCACAGAAGAAGATGAGTGCGGCCAGTTGGAGGGCGAGCAGCCCGTAGACGAGCCACGCGACCTTCCGGCCGTTTGTCGGATCGACCGCCTCGCGCTCGGAGTACTTCGTTACGCCCGCGATGTAGGCGAGCCAGACCGCCGCCGCGATCCAGACGGGACCGCCCACGGAACCGCCCAGCAGCACATTGCACCCACGCGCCGCGCCCATGAGCAACGGATTCTTCGTGCGGTTGTAGAGCTGGATCGCGACCGTCAGCGCGACAAGTACAAGAAACGGGCCGTGACCGAGATAAAGCGCCAGCACGGCAAGGCACAGGCAGGCCGTGCGCGCCGTCCGCGCCGCGCGCAGGGAGATCTCGCCCGCCGCGAGCGGGCGCGTCTTCGGGTCGGTCGCCGCGCCGACGAGGTCGTTGTCGACGAGCCCGTACAGGTACATGCAGACCGAGGCGAGGCAGACGAGGGCGATGTCACCCACGCGCGCGGCGACCAGTCCGCCGCACGCCGCCGCGCCGACCAGCACGTCCCCCGGCACGGTGACGAGGTTCTGGACGCGAAAGAGCCGAAGCCACGCGCTCATGCCACGACGCCCTTGACGGCATCCGCCAGCACGTCGCGCATCGTGTAGATGCCGGGGGCCTGTCCCCGCGCCCAGACGAGCGCCTTCAGCGCGCCGGCGGCGAACGCCGCGCGATCCTGCGCCTTGTGCGTCAGCTCGACGCGCTCAAGGTCGCCCGCAAACATGACGGTGTGGTCGCCGACGACCGCGCCGCCGCGCAGCGCGTGAATCGCAATCTCGCCGACGGGACGTTCCCCGATGTCGCCGTGGCGGCCGAAGACGAAATCGTCTCCCAGTCCGCGCCCCTGCGCCGCCGCCTTGGCCAGCATGAGCGCCGTGCCCGACGGCGCGTCCTTCTTATGGCGGTGGTGCATCTCCGTCACCTCGATGTCGTATGCGGGGCCGAGGATCGTTGCGGCCCGCCGGACGAGATCCACCAGGAGGTTCACGCCGAGCGAGTAGTTGCCGCTCTGCACGACCGGGATCTTCTGCGCGGCGGCGTCCACGGCCTTCTGCTCGTCGGAGGTGAGGCCCGTCGTGCCGATGACGTAAGGAATACCCTGCTCGGCCGCCTGCGTGACGAAGCCGGGCACGCCCGCATGATACGAGAAGTCGATGACGCCCTCGGTCTCCTTCGGCCATGTTCGGTCGTAGCCCTCCGCCACGTCGATCTTGGCGACGACCTCCAGCCCGGCGTCCTTCGCCAGCTCAACCAGTTTCTTTCCCATGCGCCCGGCGGCGCCGACAAGTGCGATTTTCATGTGTCTTCTCCCATCTCCGCTGTTGAGGCCGTATTATAGCAAATCCTTCCCCTGGCGTCTTGACGAGGAGTCCTGGCATCATAGTTTCCGTTCAATCATTTTCCAAGAAATTCTTCAACTTCTCGCTTCAGGCGGACAGACAGAAACGGCATGGCATCCTCTGCTTCAGAGGGTTTTCCAACCTCATTCGAAGAAAGTATCTTGGCGACAGCAATGGCCTCCTTAATCGTGGCATCATCGCCAAAATTCTCAAAGCGAAGTAAAGCGCGAGACACGACATTCGTAGAATCCACAAAACCCACACCTTGAATCTTCTGCCATGCCCTTGCTGATGCCATGTAGGCCTCTTGCCGATCATTGTTCGTATTCATGCAGGCGACATGCAACAGCTGTAGATGCCAGTACTGCCATTTGTCCGTTGTCAGCAAAGGATGCGCAAGCGCATTCGTCACTGTTTGACAAGCGGCCGCAAGCCAAGACTCGTTCATTGTCGCCCCGAACATTTCAAGTTGCGCACGGACAAGAACCACACGCGCAGACAATGACAACTCCACGTTTGTCGTCTGGTTCACGCATCGGCTCACATAATTTGTAAAGTCCGTTTCGATCAGGTTTGCCCTGTGGCTCAGCGCATTCGTCACCTCCGTCTCGAAATCTCTCGCGAGAATCGACACACCCGAATTCAGAGTCAACCAAAACAAGACAAAAACTATATTTCTTGACATGTTCACCAATCTCCTTTCATTACTTCCTTCTTTCGCCGAAGCCCTAACCATGACTTGAAGTATATATACTTTTCACCTTTCTCAATTGCACAGGCATTCCAGGCCTTGTTGTCAGCATTGGCCTTCATCCACGCATCCGTGTCACCCAGCGCCGCGCGGTTCGCTATCCACGACCGGATGATTCTCGTCGGGGCCCCACCCTTGTCACCCGGAGCCTTGTAAGCGTAGCCCAGCAAGGTCTGCGGACCAACCTGTTCCCATACTTTTCCCGGCGAAACAAAATGCGAAGCGTTCTTGAAATTGATGTCCAGCACCGAACACCCTGCAAGAATCGCGCAGTCAAGGTCCCTACCCCAGCATCCTTGCAACATGGACGGCTTGAGCCCTCCCTGAAGGGCGTTGGTGTCATGATTGCCATGCCCCGAGAAGTAGAACACGTCCGCTTGGTTCATAATCTGACGCATAGGACTTTGCACACCGCCATACGCGACCGACACGACCTCACATCCCGCCGCCTTGAAGAAAGACTTTGACCGGGCACTGACTGGCGGGGATGCCTCTAAATCCACGGTGGAGGCCTCGGTCGCTTTCCCTCGAAAAGCATAGCCCAGTTCCGAGAACGCCTCGCTGTCCGAAAGGTCCTGAACCTCCGTCGTCGGAACGTCGATCCACGCCATCTCGTCCACGCCGTCCTCGTCCTGCGACGGCAGAAGCCCCAGCTCGACCAGCTGCGCGCGCGTCCGGGACATGCGGATCTCGGAATTCGTGCCGCCGCTGAAGAACTCGGACGCCGCAATGGGGATCGCGACGCCTGTCGGGCAGGTTCCCGACGTCGACACCACGACGTTGCTTCCCATCACGCGCCGGAAGAGGTCGAAGTCCGCGAGGACCGGCGTGACCGCCACCCGAATCCGAAGCGCCTCGTCGTCGAGCAGTACGCGCGACGCCGCGAGTTCGGACCATGCCTCGTCGTCCGGGGCGCAGACCGTGACTTCGCACCGGTAGACATGTAGCGTCGCCTCCAGCCCCTCGGCCACGTTGCCACCCCTGCCCTCGCGCATATGGATGTGCGACGTCAGGAGGCCGTCGGCGTTCTCCGCCATCCAGCCGAGTCCGCAGACGACCTCGTTTCCAGGAAGCCGCGCCGCCTTGTAGCTTTCGTAGGACGGCGCAGTCGGCAGGCCGTTCACCTTCGCCTGCCAGCAGTACCAGTCCGGGTCCGTGTGTCCGTCGGAGTTCAGCCACTGCATCGTGAGGCGGTAGGAGTTCCCCTTCTTCAGGATTCTCAGCCTCTCCGATCCCGCCCCCGGAGACGCCATCGAGAACGTGTCCGACAGGCGGTCGAGCGGGCCGAGTCCGGCAACCGTCATGCTCCAGGCGGCGTAGTCGCCGTTGATGTCAAACCGCATCCCTCGGTCCGGGAACTTCGCCGAAGGCTTCCCGCCATCGGCGGCGTCTGCCGGATCGGAGCCGTTACAGATCTCCTGGATGTCCGAGACGCCGTCGCCGTCCGTGTCCGACGCACGGGGGTCTGTTCCCAGGGCCCGTTCGTCCGCATTGCAGAGGCCGTCGCCGTCTGCGTCGCCGGACGCGCCGTTCTCGCCGGATGCGTCCAGCGGGTCAAGCCCCTGCGCCACCTCCCAGCCGTCAGGCAGCCCGTCACCGTCCGAATCCGTCGACAGCGGATTCGTGCCACGGCCAACCTCCTCGCCATCCTTCAGGCCATCGCCATCCGTGTCGGGATTGGTCGGGCTTGTTCCGCGAGCATTCACCTCTTGCCCGTCCGAAAGCCCGTCCCCGTCCGTGTCGGGGTTTCTCGGATCAGTGCCCCGCTGCTGCTCCTGGAGGTTCGTCAGCCCGTCACCGTCCGGATCCGCGCCCGCCCCGTCGCCGCCGGCCGACACGAGCGGATCGAGGCCGTTGGCAACTTCCCAGCCGTCCTGCAGTCCGTCGCCGTCCGTGTCCCTCGACAGGGGATTCGTGCCAAGGCCCATCTCCACATCGTCATCGAGGCCGTCGCCGTCCGTGTCGGCGCTGGTCGGCAAGGTGCCAAGGCCGACCTCGGCACCATCGTCCAGGCCATCGCCATCCGTGTCGGCGCGAAGCGGATCCGTCCCGTGCCCCAGATGGTACTCGACCGTCGTCCGCGGCAGGATCGGCCCGCGCGCGGCGAAGTCCCACGTCAGGTTGTAGAGCCCGTCCGGCGTGACGATGCGCCTGACCTGCACGCCGACGACGGCTTCCGACCCGTCAAGCCAGACGTCGGACGCAAGGTAGCTCACGCGCACGACGGATCCCGTCCCGCCGGGGACGATGACCTGGTAGGTCATCCGACGGTCGTCGGACGTCCCACGCAGCCTCACGTTGCGGTACTCGACGACGAAACAGCCGTTGCTCTCGACGATCCCCGTCCGCATGTACGACGCGGCGTCGCCGTCGACCAGCGCCGTGCTGCACCAGTAAGGCGCAACCAGGATGTCGCCCATGCTGTAGGTCCCCCTGTCCAGCGGCGTCGCGAGTTCGGGGAAGACAAGAGCAACGTTCGATCCGGGCGCATTCAGGTACATGACCCCGTTGTCGAAGCACACCGCCTTCGACATCAGGCTGCCAAGGACCGTCAGGCCGTCAGGCAGCGAAGCGATCGCTAACGCCCCCCAGTAGCTGTGCAGGCCACCTCCGTACGAGGTGCCGCCGACCGTCGCCCAGCCCGTCGTGTCGTACCACTCGAAAGCGTCCGCCCTGACGATGCACCCCGTCTCGGTGCCGTCCGCAAGCCCGTCCCCGTCCGTGTCGGCGACCAGGGGGTCTGTCCCCAGGGCGAGTTCGTCACCGTCTGGCAATCCGTCCCCGTCCGTGTCGGGGTTCGCGGGGCCTGTCCCCAGCGTCCACGCCTCATAGGCGTCCGAGAGGCCGTCGCCGTCCGAGTCGTCCTGCGTGGCGAGCCGGAAGAACGCCGCGCGTTCCATCGCGTTCGTCTGGAAGCTGTCAATGCCGATCTCGACAGCCGCGGGGGACTGCGCGCCGGACACGTCGACCTGCGCGAGGCGCGTCCAGCCGCCCGATGCCAGCTGCCAGTGCCCGAAGACGTCGAGACGGCCGTTGGGCAGGGAGAGGCCATCCGGCCACGCCACCCCCAGCGTCACCGTGTCAGTTCCCTTCTCGATTCCATAGAAGCAGAAGTTCGTCACCGAAGACAATGTGAGGTTGCTGTCGCTTAATGCGGAGTTGTTGGAGGCGGGGAGGCGCGGAGGGTCTTTGACAGGATCCACAGGATTTGAGGCGTTTGGCGTATCCGTCTCGGCAATCCTGTCAATCTTGTCAATCCCGTCTAAAAAACCACTCGCCGCTTCGGCGCACCGTTCCTTGTACGTCCGCGTCACCGAGCCCTCCATCGTCGCAAAGGCCATGAAGCCGCCGAGGACGAAGACCGTCGGCCCGCCCAGCCGCCGGACCGCCGCGCGCACACGGGCGGGACAGCGCGACAGGCCAAGCGCCAGCGCGGCAAGGGCGACCCCGCCCAAGCCAAGGCAACAGCCCCACAGCACGACCGAGTCAAAAGCCTCTCGATCCAATGTCACGGTTCAATCACGGGAACATTGAAACTCATGCCCGTATTATACCATACTCATGTCCGTCGATTCTCTAAGGCCCGATGGATGACAATCACAAGTCCACAGCCTTGGACGGCCTGATCTCATCGGCGAAAAGGGAAACGAAGCCTGTCGCAAACGCATGGCAGCAACTTGCCTGCGGCGCGTCATGTTCCCACAGTGTTCCGGTTCGGCATGCCATGTCCGCATAGTAGGCAAGGGCTTCCTTTCGGGCGAGTTCGGGCATTCCCGCACGCGCAAGGCAGAGGAAGCGCAATTGCATACCGGGGAAGAGTCCGGCCTTCTTCAGAGAGCCGCGTTCGCCCCGCACCAGACGCCCCCAAAGTTCGGCGTCGCGGACAGAGTCTGCCGTACCCGTGAAGAACGCATAGTACTGGCACGTCTCGGTCGCTTCAGGACGCACGGCAAGTGCGCCATCCTTCCCGCGCACCGCATGGTCGCGAAACTGTGCCCCGTCAAATGCCTGCGCACGGACAGCGGAACGGATCGCATCCGCACGACGGACGCAACGCTCCCATCCGTACAGTCGCCCGACCGCATCCAATGCGCCGGCATAGAGCATGTTCGCCGGATAGTTCACGTCCTGCACGTAGTCGTTGGACTCATCCCAGCCGACGAACACCCATGACGGAAGCTTTTCAAGAAGTCCATCTGCGTTGACATATCCATCAAACCACTTCAACAGCTCCCTCACGCGTCCCTCCAGCAGCTTCGCCGTCTCGCGATCTCCGGTTCGGCGAACGTAGTCCTCAATCTCAAGGAGAAACCAGAGCGCATACGTCGGAATGTAGAGGCCATCTGTATGATCCGACGGATAGCACATCGCCACCATGCCCTTCGGAAGATGCGGAAAACCCTGCGCAAGCGCATAGTCGCGCAAGAACGACCTCTCTACTGACGCATTGCCCGTCAGAAGCTGCAGACTTGGGCCCGAAAAATAGGAATCTCCCAGCCAGCCGGCGCGTTCGCGGCTCGGGCAGTCCATTGGCACGTCCGTCGCGCACTGCGCAAGCGTCCGGGCGGCCGCCGCCAAGACCTTGGCGGCCACGGGATCCGCCCCCACATAGACGTTGTTGAAAGCCTCGGCATTCCGATAGCGGCGCACGACAGGCGCCTTCCACGTCGCCTTGCCGGAGCGCATCGCCAAGCGGGCAAACTTGAACGTCTGCGGCTCGAAGAACTCCAGCACATATCGCCCCGGGCGCCTGATGTCCCATATTGCGCCGGCCGCGATTTCGATGCGTAGCGGGTTCACGTCCCCATCGGGCGCGCGCATCTCATCCATGGCCACCATGAACCGCCCCGGCTCCGTACACGCCAGCTCGACCTGAAGGAATCCAGTGGTGTTATGATCTCCGGCATAGAGTTTCGCCTGAACCTTTCGCCCTGCCACGCCAGGCTTGGCCCTACGCCATTTTGCCAGTTCGTGCCAGACGTTCACCTCGCATTCCTCTGCCTTATACCCGCAGAAGACAGGTGGGGCTATATTTTCAAAGCAGCGCGTCTTGGGCAAAGGCGTCGATTCGTCGCAGACAATGTCGTAGGCATCGACCTCGACGAACGACCTGTCGAGGCTGAAGTCGCAAGGCGGCACCTCCCGCGCGATGAAGCGCGGCGCGGCAACCGCCTCAAGTTCCCGCGACGGAGCCGGCGCACCGCCGATCAGGTACGCCTCCGAGAAGCCTCTCTGGAAACTGGCTCGCGGCGTCTTGACGATGCGTTCGGCCGCCCGCGCCGTCCAGTTCGTGCCGCCAGTCGCGGAAAGGACGCGTCCGTTTTGCACGATTTCCGCCGCGAGAAAAGGCGACTGGTTCATGTACACGAAGTTGTTGCACCGATACGCGTTCACTTCGATGCGCAGATGGTTTCGTCCGGCATTCAGCCGCACCGGAAGAGCATCGACACGCGCAAAGCCAGTCGGCGCGCGCGCAGGGCCGGCCGAGACAAACGTGCCGTTCAACTCGGCCTTGCAGCAGGACGCGGCCGCAATCCGCAACTCTGCCAGGCCATCCTCAGCCGTCAGTTCCGTCTCGAATGCGAACGTCTCGTTCATCGTGTCGCCCGCGCCCTTTGGCCACACCGCCTGTGCAGCAAGGAACAGGTCAGGCGCATTGAATTTCTTGTGGTTCAGGAACTCCCAGACGCGATCCAGCCACGTGTAGCTGCCCGTACCCGGTGCGGCGGCGTTCATGAAGCAGTGATCCCTCTTCGCCAGCGTATGCAGATCGCCCTGCACCCCCATGCGACGCAACTGTTCCCAGCACTTGACCGAATTCATCGCCGCCCATCCGTCCGCATCGCCGTGCAGGAACAGCATCGGACAGGTCGAAAGGTCGAAGGAGAACTCCGGCGCGAGACGCGCCGCATCGTCATTGCCGCCCGTGCGATTCGGCTCGTCAAGACCGTCCGTCAGTGCATAGGCCGGATACAGCGCAATGCCCCACTGCACATTGCACGGAATAAGATCTGTCTCATCGACCGGCCAATATGACTTGCGCCGAGAACTCGTCGCCCCCATGATCGTGAGATGTCCACCGGCGGACGCACCCATGATCCCAATGCGGTTCGGATCGAGGTGACGCGCCTCCGCTTCGCGGCGCACGACGCGGACTGCACGCTGAAGATCCTGCCAGGCGCTCGTATGCTTCGCGAGGCCTGTCGGACGCGGTGTGCGGTATTTGAGCGTCACGACCGTCATGCCCTTCTCGTTCAGGTAGCGTCGCGCCGACGTTACGCCATCCCAGGAATCCGGACGGTTATCGAAGTAGGCTCCGCCGGAATAGATGATCTGGATGCCCTTGGTGCGAGGCGTCTTCGGAAGATGCCATTCGAGATATGGAACGCACTGGTTCGTCTGTGCAGCCGGCATCTTGCCTTCTGGCCAAAGGGGCATCCGTTCGTAGCCACCCCGATCGGCATCATCCGGGAAACGCGCGGCAAGGCCGACCTCATCGCCGAGCCGTCCATCGAAGTTCATCTGGCGGATGAACTCAAGCGCGCGGTCAAACCAGTGATCCCATGCCGTGCCGTCATCGCCACGGTTCATGTCGCCGTGAAACCCATGCCAGCGATCCGCGAAAAGATGCAGCTCGGCAGGTATCTTCATCCGGCGGAGCTGACGGTATATCTGCGTTGAACCCAAAGGGGAGAAATCGTCCGCCCCCCCGTGGAACAGGCACATCGGGCAGGTCTTGCCGTCAAACGCAAGCTCTTTCACGAGCGCGACGTCGGGCGCATCTCCCTCGCGGGCGTTCGGCACGCCCTCGCCGTCTGTCAGCACGTATGCCGCAGCCTGCGGCACGGCGAAGAGCAGGTTGCACGGCAAGGCATCGAGTTCGTCGACCGGGGCATACGCCGCCGTCTCCGACGATGTGGCCAGAAGGAGGACGAGCTTGGCGCCGGCCGATATTCCCGTGGCGCCGATCTTCTCCGGGCTGAAGCCCCACTTCGACGCATGCGCCCGCATGAACCGTATGGCCCTCTGCGCATCTTCCCAGCCGGACTGGTGTATTGCAAGCCCCTTCGGACGAGGTGTACGGTACGTCAGGTTCGCGACCGTCACGCCCGCGCGGACGAATCTGTCAATGGCCGGCTGCAGGCGTTCCGCGTCACAGCAGGACGAGAAGCCGCCGCCCGAGACCATGAGCACGGCAAGGTCGGTTCGATTGGACGGATTCGGCGCGTACCAGTCGATGTACGGTCGCCGAAAGTCCTCCGCGCGAAACATCTGGGCACGGGTCTCTTCCGCCTGCGCGGCGATCTGATGCGGCTGCTCGTCCGGCATCTTGCCTTCGGGCCAGATGTATTCGCGCAGGACTGGCCTTGCCGAAGGCGTCAGCGGCCCGAACGACGCCCGGTCATCCGGCGAACCCCATGTCCCAAACGCCCAAGACGATGCCGCCGCCACAAGGCAGACGAGTGACACGGCACACTTTCGCACGCATTCAGCGTACATACGTGATCCTCTCCCCATCTGCTTCAATGAATGGCACGCCCTCCTCCGGCATTCCGGCCTTCACGCCGAGCCCCTCAATCCACCAGCCATAGGGCGCCAGGCGATGCCCGTCAATCGTCCGAGGCACATCGCCAAGGTTCACGAGGAAGCGCACGCCACCGTATGTCGCCACAACGGTTCCGTCGTCGGACGGCGTGGCCGGATCAATGCCACGCGCGAACAGGGGTGATCTGTCGTGTACAAACTCCGTGACACGGCCACCAACAGTCCGTGAAAGCACACGGGACTGTAGGGCGTGCAACCAGGCATACCAGCGCCGAATACGCTTATCCTTCGTCAGCTCATCTGCCTTGTACGCCACGACAATGTTGTAGCCGAGCGCAAGAACCCACGCGAGGACACGCTCGTTCCTGGTGAAACCCGCGAGATCATGATGGTAGAAAAGGAGCTTGTCTCGGAAGAGGCGCTGGGCCACAGGTTCGAGAACCCACGTGTCAGCGGGGAAACGCTTTTCCTTGTGCAGTTTCCGTCCGACCATGTCCTCAAGCGGAACAGTCCCCCAGGCGCAGCCGGTCAGTCCGAGTTCTGAATCCGCCACCATGTCAAAGCCGTCCTCCGTGAAGAGCGGCATGTGGCGGCTGTCCTCCTCTACAATGGAAATCATACCCTCCTCATGCGCCGTGACGGACGGGGAATGCGGGCTGAAGTCGCGAAACCACGGCAGGGAACCGCACTGATCCTGAAACAGGATGTCAGAGCCATAGGTCTCGCGCGCTTCACGCCGGGTGGCGCGGTTCGCCGCCTGCACGACCGGATGCCAGTACGTGATGTTGTAGCCCTTGTGCGGCCCGTACCTGAGCGTAATCGGGCTGCCGTCGCGCTTTCTGGCGATCGGCTCCATGCCGGCCTTCTTGAACACCTCCGACTTAAAGGGTTCGGAACCCCACCAGCATGGATTCGTGTACGGCATGAACAGTCCGCCACGGGCATGGATGGCCGCCACCATGTTCTTGAAGTCGTCGGAGCTGCCAAACGTCTTCCGGGGCGGGAAGAAATCGGGATATGCGTTGTCGAAGCCATGCGGCATGTAGTCGTGGATATGGACGAGCGTCGGCATCGGCAAGTCCTCGGCAAGTGAGGTAATCCGCTTCGCGTCGGCAGCGAGGACGAGCAACAGCGGAGAGGCGGCAAGCTTGCGCAGAAACGCCGTCCCGTCACGCGGCGGCAGTTTCGACGACAGCGAACGGCCGAGGCCATTTTCCTTCAGGTACGCCGCGAGGGACGAATCGACGGTTCCGCCCTCGACGATCCGCACCACTGGCGTCTCGACCGATTCGCCGGGCTTCAGCCAGTACGCCGATGCATGCGAATAGTATCCGCCACGGCTATCGCCAGCCACAGTCGCCGATCCCGGAACGAACGGATGCGGATTCTTCCACGGCGCAAAATACCCGCGACGCTGGACGCCATAGACCTGGAGGGACGCGCCGGATTTCGTCTCCAGACGCGCCCAGTCCGCAAAGAGCGGCGGGTAGGGGACGGAGTAGTTGCACTTGGACGTGAAGAATTTCTCGTTGAGCGCCATGCCCGTCGTCTCGTTGCCGCGACCCGGGTAGACGAACCTCGCCACATCGGCTGGACGAAAGCGCAGGTTCGCAGGGAAGTGGAATTCCTCGACGATGCCCTTCTTCGCCGTCAAGCGGGCTTTCATCGTCAAGGATCCGTCGCGCGGACGCACCGTCGTTACCGTGACATCCAAGACGGGAGACGACCATTTCGAGACAACCGTATCGCCGCGTCGCGTCTCTGTGAATCGTCCGCCGATGCGGTCCTCCCGTTCGACCTGCGCCGCAGAAAGCCTATTCGTCTCGGCGAACTTCACGCGCCACAGGCCGTGTTCGCCGGATTCAAGATAGGTCTTTCCATGGACATCACGGGCCACGATACGCCCCTTCTCGCACCGCACCTCGCCCATGGCGGGCAAAAGCGTGCAAGCAACCGCCGAAAACGCAAGCAAAGCTCTCATCCGCCCCTCCCAGCTTTCAGGTATCACGCCATTCAGGCCAACTTCATCCAGTTAGACGCGACGGAACGCCCTTCATTCCCCCAGCAGTCTGCCGGCGTGACAACGAACCGCACGCTCCGGTTGCGAGGTATCACGTCACCGAAAAACGCACACGTGCACGGCCCCTTCTCACGAGACTCGGCCTGCATGCCATCCGGCGGGAAAACCCGGCTCTCGGCTGCCGTCCGCACCGTATCCGCATCGCGCACCTCGCAGCGAACGCCAAAATCGTAGGCCCGTATCGGCGAACCGGCAAGCGTCGTGACGGGCGGGAACGAAACCACGACCTGCTCGCGCGGCGTCTTGTCGTCACTGTAGCCGTCCTTCGCCCGGCGATGTCCATCCTTCACGCGCTTGGCCGTCACCTTCGCGCCCGGCGCGAACTGGGGAGGCGTGGCCTTCGCAGCCTCGGCGCGGCGGCGGAAGTCGAACGTCGCCACGCCCTGCGGCGGAACCGTGCGCCCGCCGTAGAGAGGAATAATCCAGTCCGGTCCAAGCGACTGGTCGTGCGTCCACTCGCGCCGCTCGAATACGATGCGGTCTCCGTAGACCGACATCAGCATACCCTGCCGGACGCTGTGCACGTCCACCTTCGGCATCTCCTGCGGCGGCGTGCGGTTGAAGTCGGCGCAGTTGAAGCCGTTTTCCCTGCCCGGAACGGTGAACTCGTGCCCACGTGCACAGGAACATCCGACCGAGGTGAACTCACCCTGCCAAACGCACTTCTCGTCCGTCAGCGACTGGTGCTCGTGCCCCGTGAGCGCAAGGCAGTTGGGATAGCCGTTCAGGGCCTTTCGCGTCAGGCCCCTGTCAAAGGACTTGATCCACTTTTCGCCGCGCAGGAGCCACGTTGCGTATGTCGTGTCCTCCACGTACTCGTGCTGGACGTAGAAGAACGGACGATCCTTGGGGAGATCGAGCGTGGGCAGGAACTCCGGCAGCGGCGTACGCTCGTTTTTGAAGCCCTTGGCGTACTTATGGCCCTGTTCGTCCCCCAAGATGCTCATCCAGTTGCGCAGGATGAACGTGTACCCCTTCACGGTCTTCGCGCGGATCGGCTTGTAGTCCTCCCCAAAGCAGCTCTGCCACACTTCCTGTTTGCGCCAATGGAACGCTTCGGCCTTCGACTCGTCGAATGTTTTGAACCAGCTTCCGGCAAATGCGTCCTCATCGTGGTTCCCTGTCACGAAAAGCTTTTCGATGCGGACGCCATCCGAACGGCGATCGTCTGGGAAAACCTTCCGCCAGGTACGCGCCACGGACTCGAACTCGCACCTGCGGCTCGTGGTCGTGAGGTCACCGGCGATCAGCACGGCATCGACCTTGCGGCTGTCGTAGAAGCGCAGCGCCTTCTCGAAGAAATTGGCGTTGTCGTCCCGCGTGATGTGGATGTCCGAAAGAACCCCCACGATCAGGTTGGGCCTTGCGCCCTTCGGCAAGGAGGCCAACGCCGTGTGCGCCGTCTTCGACATGGCAGACGGCACCAGCGCCGCCCCTGTCGCACCCAAAAGAAACTCGCGTCGATTCATCTCTATTCCTCTTTTTCTTTGTTTTTGGTTAACGAATAATCAGGCAGAAGCCAGTACCCAAAATCACCGAACCAAGACCTTCCACCCAGTCGCAGTCCAAGGCCGTCCACGTGCCGCGCCGGAAGGTCTCCCCCGACACGGTCGCACTGCGGAAAAAGGCCGCTACCCCCGGTGCCACAGACAGTCTCGCGCCTCGTGAAAGTCTTGCGCGCGTTCCGCTCGTGACCTTGTCGTTGCGGTCGATGCCGAAATCCACGGCATCAAGCGACAGGATGGAATCTGTCGGCAACGACAGCACACCGTCCGTCACAATCCCGAACCGAAGGTCTGACGCATAGGCGACTTCAAGGCCATCGATCAAAACAGATGTCGTGCGACCGCCGGTGGCAGAGGTGAACGCAAGGTAGGCCTTTTCGCTACCGCAGATTTCCGTAAGATCCACCCCCGTCCACATGCGGGTAAACACGACAGGCTCAACCTTGTCGTCCTGCTCCTGCTTGAGCGTAAGCGTCACAGTCTTTGCGACCGTATCGCTTTCAAGCGCAAAGTCAAAGGTGCGCGTCAGCAGGATGTCCTTGCCGTTCGCATCCTTCTCCCCCGCATACGTGTTGAAGTAGATCATCGGGTCTGTGATGTAGCGGTTGTCCGGGTTCTTCTTGTCAAAGGCGTCCTCCCATCGGCCGTTTCTCCCGAAGCGGTATTGTCCCATGTGATCCCATGTTGTATAGTTGACGAAGCCGATGGCCAAGCTGTTCGTGATCGCGGCGGATGCGTTTGTCGCCGAATGGTAGCCCAAGTCACTGCTCACGTTCCATTCGCCGCAAGCCGAAAAGCCGCGCGGATCGTTATGAAGGACGAGCGCAAAGCCCCATGCGCCCGAACCGGTCATCGTCGCCCGACCGGAAACCCTCATCCGTCCGGCAATCGCGATTGGACGCTTTCGCGCTGTCAGGGACACGTTTTCTCTGGTCGCGCTCCCGACCCTTAGGCCAATCGTGCCATCCGCATTCTGCTGGTAAGGGGATTCAGATGCGGCGGCGACAGAATCGCCGTTGGCATTGAAGCGATCATAATGCCAAAGTCCGTTCGCGGCATCGGACGGCACCGACACCGCATTCGGCAGGCTTGAAAACGAGATGTCACCATCCGATGAACAGACGCCAAGGTTCAACACCTGATCGTTGGAATCGAGGTTCACGAGAGACACGTCCGTCTGTGGCGCAGTGAAACGAACCGTGCCCGCCAGGCGATTGGTCGCAAATGGAGAGTTCGACGAGACAATGATTTCCGGCGATGCAGTCGTGACGACAAGCGACTTCAGGAATGTGTCATCCTGTCCGTCATTGATTCTGAGATTGGAAATCGTTCCGTACGTCGTGCGTCCGCCCGAATCCGTCGTGAACGCAAGGTACGCCGTGTTGCCCTCGCAGATCTCCGTCAAGTCCGTGTTCTCCAGCGTACGCGTAAAGACGACATCCGCGCCGTCCTGTTCCTGTGTGAGCGTCAGCGTCACCGTCTTCGCGGACGTGTCGCTCGCAAGCACGAAATCAAACACCCGCGTAGAGGCGACCTCGGGCGTCACCGTGGTGTCAGCCGTGTTGAAGAAAATCATCGGGTCTGTCGTCGCCGTCTCCGTCCAATTGCCGTTTCGTCCAATCCTGTAGCGGCCAAAGTAGTCCTTCTTGTGGAAATTGACGAAGCCGACGGCAAAGCTCTTCAGGATTGGATCGGTCGTCTGGGCATAGCACAGCCCCTCGTTGCCGGCTTGCGTCCCCTTCGCCTCGTAGCCGCGCAGATCGTTGTGGAGAACAATCGCAAGCCCCCAAGCGCCGGTGCCGGACAGCGTTACGCGCCCGGAGATCGACATCTTGCCATCGAGCCGCACCGGCACCTTGCGAGACGTGACCGTCGAGCCCCAGCTTGTGTTTGTGCCGACGGCAAGCGCCCCTCCGCCAAGATCAAAAGGATCGCCCGTCTCGGTTCTGATTGACTGGGTCACGTTCCCGACCTTAATCGCAGTCTCGGCCCGATAATACCAGTCTTCAGGCACCTCCCTCGCACACATAAGCTCCAGAGAACCGGCCTCGTAGACAAGGTCAAGGTCACGCGCCGCAGTCCTCGTCAGCGCAAGCCGCCCCTCGCCTCTCTTGTGGACGGTCTCGCCCGCAAGCGCAGAAAAATCCGAGGCCGTCGGCCTTGCACACGCTCCGGCAGGGACGTTCACGGCCCATGTGTCACCCTCCTTTTCCACAATTTGCGCAAACAGAAGCAGACACGGAAAAAGAGCCGTGACCAGGCTGACGACCGCCTTTTTACTGTTGAACATACACACCTCTTATGGTTTGAACAATTATTGGACAGTGCCTCTTCAAAGGCATTTGAATTATACCAAATTCGGTCACGCAAAAGAGAACAGTCTGTCCGACGAAAAGCAAACAAATTGTCCGGCAATCCGAAGCCTATGTCCGCCGCGACTTTTCGCGCCACTGCGCGAGCGTGTGTCCCGTTGCCGCCTTGAACACGCGGCGCAGGTCAACCAGAGACGAAAAGCCGCAGAAGTCGGGCAGGGACGCAAGGTCGTGGTCGCCGCCCCGGATCAGCTCCTTCACCCGCGCAATGCGCCGGCTGCGGATCTCCTCCAGGATCGTATGGCCCAGGCACGCGCGAAAACGCTGATGGCCGTAAGAACGCCGACAGCCCATGACCGCGATGACGTCTGCCGACGTGATGCGGTCGGTCGCGTGCCGGCGGATGAACTCCAGCGCCCGCATGACACGCCCGTCACAGACGGGCAGAAGCTGCGTCGATGCGCGGCGCACGACCTGCGCGACGCCAAAGGTCGCGGCCTGTCCCCGAACGTCCTCGCCCGCCAGCAGACGATGCAGCGTCTGCGCGGACAGGTAGCCGCACGACTCGAAGTCCTGTTCGACGCTCGTCAGCGTCGGGTCGCCGCTCTCGCAGATGTCGCGCCGGTTGTCCACGCCCACGAGCGCGATCTCGTCCGGGATGCCGATGCCCTCCGCGAGGCAGATGCTGCGGACGCACTCGGCCACCACGTCGTTCGCGGCGAACACGCCGCAGGGTCTCGGCAGGGCCATCAGCCACGTCCGCAGGGCGCGCATCCGCCGCGCCGCCGTCGTTGCCGGGACGGCAAACCGGCTGAACGTCGCGCCGTGGGCTTGCGCCCGCCGCGCGAACACGTCGCCTCGCCCCACGCTCCACGCGCGACACGGGTCGGCGACGAACGGCACATAGGCGAAATGGACGAGCCCCTGCCGGACAAGCTCGTCGAACGCCGCACCCGCCACGGCTTCCGCATCGCTCGACACGCACGCGAACGGCGCACGATCCGCGCCAACCGCGTCCGGCGAACTGTCGCAGAACACGACCGGAACCCCGTTCAGTCCGGGCATTTCGGACAGCGTCTCGACCGAAAGCCCCGCGTCCGCCAGAAGCCCAACCGGACGCCACTGGTCAACAAGCCCGCCCAGGATGTCCCGGTAGTCGATGCGGAGCAGCGTCCAGCCCGCCACGTCGGCGTAGCGCCGAATGCCCTTCACAAGACGCACGGACGACTCGTCCACCGCAATCCGCAAAACCAGCACGCACGGACGCGCGGCAGTCGTTCCCCGGTGGCGTTTGACCATGTGTCTGCTCCTTCCGCAGCCTCTTCAGGCGGGAACGCCGACCAGGATCTGCGGATGCGCTTCGGTGATGCGGATGCGGACGAGCGAGCCGATGGCCGGCGCGCGCAAGGCGCAGGCGGCATCGGCCGGCGGCTCCCAGACGACGATGCGGTTGCCAGAGTCGCGCCCCGACAGGCGCGCCTTGTTGCGCTTCGACGGCCCTTCGACCATGACCTCGCGCACCGTGCCGACAAGCGCGTCGTTGCGGCGCTGGCCGCGAACCTCCTGGTCGGCGAGAAGCACCTGGTCGCGCCGTTCCTTCTCCGCCGTCGGCACGTCGTCCGGCCGCGCCGCGCTGCGCGTCCCCGGACGCGGCGAGTACTTGAAGACGAAGGCGTTGTCGAAGCCGGCCTCCTCCATCAGCGACCGCGTCGCCTCGAAGTCCGCCTCCGTCTCGCCCGGATAGCCGACGATCACATCCGTCGTCACCGCGAATTCGGGATCGAACGCGCGGAGCTTCCGCACCGCGTCGAGGTACTCGGCGCGCGTGTAGCGCCGCCCCATCTCCTTCAGGATGCGGTCGGAGCCGGACTGCACCGGCAGGTGCAGGTGACGGCAGACCTTCGGGCAGTCCCGGTAGACGGCGACCAGCTCGTCCGTGCAGCCCTTCGGGTGCGCCGAGGTGAAGCGGATGCGCGCAAGCCCGTCGATCTCCTGCAGGGCGCGCAGAAGGCGCGGGAACGCCTCGCCCTCGTCCGTCTCCCACGCCCGGTTGCGGATGCCGTAGCGGAGGACGCTCTGTCCGAGGAGGCAGACCTCCTTCACGCCGCGCGCGGCGAGGCTCTTCACCTCGGCGATGACTTCCTTCGCCGGGCGGGAGTACTCGTGCCCGCGCACGTCCGGGACGATGCAGTAGCTGCACCGGTTGTCGCAGCCGAGAAGCACCGTCACGTAGCTCTGCACGGCGGCGAACGTCCCGGCGCGGCGCGTGTCCGGGTGCGCGTCCAGCCCCTGCGGCACCTCGTCGTCGCCCAGCTCCAGCGTCGGGTACTTCGCGTCCGCCACGATCTTCGGGATGAGGCCGAAGCGACGCGGCCCGACGGCGAAATGCAGCTTCGGCAGGCGCCTGAAGACGTCCGCCCCCATCCGCTTGACGGCACAGCCCATCAGGCCGACGACCTTGCCCGCCGCGAGCAGGTTCCCGGCCTTGCCGACGGACTTCTCCTCGGCCTTCTGGCGGACGGTGCAGCTGTTGATGAGGACGAGGTCGGCCGCGCCCTCCGTCGCGACCTCCTCATGGCCCGCCGCGACGAGCAGCGCCGCGACCGCCTCCGAGTCGCGCACGTTCATCTGACAGCCGTAGGTATGGATAAGGAACTTCACTTCTTCTTCAGCACGACCAGCGTCTCGAAGCGCGCCGTGCGCGGAAACATGTTGAACCACCGGACGGACGCGACGTCATACGACCGCGTAATCTCGCGCAAGTCGCGCACGAGCGTCGCCGGATCGCAGCTCACGTAGAGGATGCGCGGAGCCGCCGACGCCGCGAGCCCCTGCGCGCCGCCCGGCTCCAGCCCACCGCGCGGCGGATCGACGATGACGGTCGTCTGCGGCCCAATGGGCAGACGCTTCAGGCAGCGCCCGACCTGCTCGGCGCGGAATGTCGCCTGCGCGGCTTTCTGCGCGGCGGCGTTCCGCGTCGCGAACGCGACCGCCTGACGGCCCGACTCGACGCCGAGCAGCTTCGGCGGACGGCACGCGAGCCCGAACACGCCCACGCCACAGTAGAGATCGAGAACCTCCGGCGCGACCGCGCGACCCTTTTCGTATTCGGCGACGACCGCCTGGGCGAGCGCTTCACCGACTTCGGGATTGACCTGGTAGAAGCCATCCGCCGGCACCTCGAAGTCAAGGCCACACGTCGTCTCCTTCAGGACAAGATCCTTCGGCGCGTCGCCGACCCACCACTTGACGCCCGTCTTCCTCGTCCAGCGGACGGTGACGTTCCCCTTCTGCGCCGTGTCGCGGCGGACGGCCTCCGGCCCCGTCGTGAGCAGCGTCGTCACCGCACGCCGGATCTCGGGCAGCTTCGCGTTGATCTCGGGCCGCGCCAATGGATCGCTCGTCACGTCGACAATGGCGTGGCTCGGCTCCATGCGGTAGCCGATCGCCCACGCGCCATCCTGCCGCGCGAAATGGTAGACGACCTTGTTGCGGTAGTGGAGGAAGGAGGGAACGGGGAACGGGGAACGGGGGAAGAAGGGGGCCTGGATGCGGGCGCGGTCGAAGAACTCGCGGAGCTGCTGTTCCTTGGCGGCGCATTCGCCCGCCTCGGAAAGCCCCGCGTAGACCATGCCCGGCATAGCGCCCGCCACGGCGTCATCGCGCCGCTCCGGCGAGCGTTCGACGACCTCGACGAGACGCGCCTTGACGAAGTGCTTCTTCTCCTCGACAATCTCGGCCTTGACCTGCTCGCCGGCCCACGCGCCGGGCACGAACACGACACGCCCGTCGCCGAGGCGGCCGAGGCCGTCCCCGCCGTAGACGTTCTTCGCGATGTAGACGGTCGAGATCACTTCGTGAACTTCACGACGAATCCGCCGCCCTGTGCCAGGCGGAAGGGCATCCTCTCGCCGGCCTTGACCCGCTTCGTCTCGTGGACGTAGTGCGTCGGCTGCGCGTCGGCGTCCGCCGCGTCACGGAAGATCTCCGCCGTCCATTCGCCCGCGCCGAGGAACGACGTCTCAACCGTGAAGTCCTGCGCCGTCGCGGACGCGATGCCGGCCGCGTACCAGCTGCCGTCCTTCGCCTGGCGCGCGCACGCCGCGACCGTGTCCGGCGTGCCGCCAAGGGCGACCGTGTCCTTCCAGACGACGGGCGTCGCCGCCATGAACGCGAACGACTCCATGTTCCGCTCGTAGTTCGTCGGCGAGTCGCTCAGCATTTGGAGCGGCGCCTCGTAGAGGGCCATCATCGCCATCTGCCGGCACCGCGTGCCGACCGAGCCGGGGAAGTTGCCGGTCTTGCCCTTCGCCGGGTACTTCCCGACCGGGTAGTTCAGCATCGCGCCCGGCGTGTAGTCCATCGGGCCCGCCGTCAGGCGCAGGTAGAACGCCCGTACGTCGTTCGCCATCATGTCGTAGTCGCCGCCGAACCACTTCATCTGCTCAAGCCCGTGGATGCCCTCGTAGTTGACGATGTTCGGGTACATCCGCTGCATCCCGACCGGGCGGTAGGCGCCGTGGTAGTCGACGAGCATCCGGTGCCGCGCGCAGGCCGCCGCGAACCTCTCGAGGAAGTTCGCGACCTCCGCGTCGCCCCGGTCCATGAAGTCGACCTTGAAGCCCTTCGCGCCGAGCTTCGCGAAGTGCGCGGCGACCTTCTCCTCCTCGCCGTAGGCCTGCGCCCACGCCATCCAGAGGATGATGCCGACGCCCTTCCTGTCAGCGTAGTCGATGATGTGCGGCACGTCCACGTTCGGGTGGTACTTCCAGATGTTGAGCGACTCGCTCCAGCCCTCGTCGAGGATCACGTACTCCACGCCCGTCTTCGCCGCGAAGTCGACGAACCGCTCGTAGGTTTTCGTGTTGCAGCCGTCGTTGCCCTGGTTGTCGAAGCAGTTCCACCAGTCCCACGCGACCTTGCCGGGCTTCACCCACGAGAAGTCCGCGCCCTTCGCCGCCGGCGTCGCGAGGGCGTTCACGATGTCCGCCTCGCAGAGCTTCGACGGCGCGTCCGCGAGGACGAACGTGCGCCACGGGAAGGTGCGCGCGCCGTCCGCGACGAGCAGGTAGTCCTCGAATTCCGTGATCTTCACCCAGCGGCCGCCCTTGTCGAGCTTCTGGTCTCCCCAGCCGCCGACACGCTGAGTCTTCTTCGGCCAGCGCGCGAATTCGGCCTTGAGCTCGACAGGGCCGGACTTCTCCGTGCGCGTCAGGTTCCAGACCGGGTAGCCGCGCACGTCCGACTCGGTGACGGCGACCGTCTTGCCGCCGGTCGTGTAGACGAGCGGAAGATAGACCAGGCGGTCGCCCTGCCAGCTCGCCGGGCCGCCGTCCTTTGACGTCAGCACGTCCGCCGCCGACAGGCGACGGGGAACGCTCTCCTCCTGACCGAAGCCGCCGGTGTAGTTGGCCCAGCACGTCGCTGCCGCGTCCGGGATCGTCACGTCGGCCTTTTCCGCGTCGATCGTGCCGCCCTTCGCCGTGTAGAAGCGGTAGGCGACGCCGTCGTTGCGCGCGGCAAGCTCGATGCCCCAGTCGCCGAAATCGGCCTTCGCGAACGCGCCCGCGAGGTCGAGCCTGTCCTTCTTGTAGACCGGCGCGGTCTCGACGCCCGTCTGCGTCCACCGCGTGACCGTCGGCTTCTTCGTCGCCGCGTCCTTCCAAAGGCAGCGCCCGTCGACCTTCAGGCTGATCTCGCTCTTCGCGACGACCTCCACGCCGTCACGGGCGACCGCGTAGGCCAGCGGATTCGTCCAGAGCCGGATTTCGTTGCGCCCGTCCGGCGAAACCGCCGTCATTTCGGGCTTGCCCGTCTTGCAGAGGCAGCAGCAGCCCGCCGCAGCCGCGCAGAGTGTCAGCGCCATCAGGAGTTTCTTCATGCGTCGTTTTCCTTTTCGTCTTTTATGCGTTTTTCTTGTTATGTGTTTTCCTTGGTGGTCAAATCAGAGGACGATGTTGTCGATAAGGCGCGTCTTGCCGCAGTACGCCGCGACGAGGACGCAGCAGCCCTTCGCGATCTTCTTGCGCGGCTCCAGTGTCTCGGCGTCGACGCATTCGACATAGTCGACCTTGAGCCCGCCCTTCGCAATCGCCTTCGCGGCAGCCTCCGTCGTCTTGACCAGCCCGGCCTTGACGGCCTTCAGCGTCTGGGAGAGAACGAGGGCCTTCGCCTTCTCGTCGTCCGTCAGGTACGTGTTGCGGCTCGACCGCGCAAGCCCCGACGGCTCGCGCACGATCGGCGCGACGACGACCTGAAGGTCGAAGTTGAGGTCGCGCACCATCCGCTTGATGACCTGCGCCTGCTGGTAGTCCTTCTGACCGAAGACGGCGAAGTCGGGATGCGCGAGATTGAAGAGCTTGGCGACGACCGTGCAGACGCCCCGGAAGTGGCCGGGACGCCGCGCGCCGCAGAGGCCCTTCGAGAGGTCTTCCTCGGTGACGTAGACGGAGTGGCGCGGGAGGTACATGTTCGCCGGCGTCGGGAAGAAGACCGCCGTCGCGCCCGCCGCGCGGCACTTCGCGAGGTCGGCCTGCTCGTCGCGCGGATACTTCTCGTAGTCTTCGCCCGGACAGAACTGCACGGGGTTCACGAACACGGAGACGACAATCTCGTCCGCCCCCTTGGCCTTCGCCTTCGCGATCAGCGAGAGATGCCCCTCGTGCAGATAGCCCATCGTCGGCACAAGCGCGATCTTCGCGCCGGCGAGCTTGCGGGCCTTGGCCCATTTCTGGAGTTTCAGCGGTTCACGGAAGATTTTCATGGCGCGTATTATACCATAACGCCGACGACGACCGCGCACGGCGCGCCGTCAGACGAGATTTCGAAGATACTGCCCATAGCTCGACTTCCCGTAGGCGTCGGCCAGCCGCTTCAGCTGGGCCTTGTCGATCCAGCCCTGCGACCACGCGATCTCCTCGATGCAGCTCATCTGGAGGCCCTGCCGCTCGACGATCGCCCGCACGTAGTTCGTCGCGTCCGCCAGCGACTGGTGCGTGCCCGTGTCGAGCCAGGCATAGCCGCGGCTCATGACCTTCACCTTCAGCTCGCCGCGCCGGAGGTATTCGCGGTTCACGTCCGTGATCTCGAATTCGCCGCGCGCGGACGGCTTCAGGTTCGCCGCGATCTCCACGACGGAGTTCGGATAGAAGTAGAGCCCGACGACCGCGTAGTTCGACTTCGGCTGTGCCGGCTTTTCCTCCAGCGAGACGGCCCGTCCGTCCCGGCCAAATTCCACGACGCCGTACCGTTCGGGATCCGCCACGCGGTAGCCGAAGACCGTCGGCGCCGGATCCGCGTTCGCCGCGCGCAGCATCGCCGGCAGCTCCGCGCCGTAGAAGATGTTGTCGCCGAGGACGAGGCAGACCTCATCGCCGCCGATGAAGTCGCGTCCGAGCACGAACGCCTGCGCAAGTCCGTTCGGCGTCTCCTGAACCTTGTAGGAGAAGCGCATGCCGAGGTCGGAGCCGTCCCCCAGAAGCCGCTCGAACAGCGGCAGGTCGGTCGGCGTCGAGATGACGAGGACGTCGCGGATCCCGGCGAGCATGAGCGTCGAGAGCGGATAGAAGACCATCGGCTTGTCGTAGACCGGCAGCAGCTGCTTCGAGACGACGCGCGTGAGCGGATGAAGCCGCGTCCCCGCGCCTCCCGCGAGGATGATTCCCTTTCGCATGGCGTCCCTCTATTTCTTGCTGCCGTTGCCGAGGAAGCGCAGGATGTGCAGGAACAGGTTGATGAAGTCGAGGTAGAGCGTCAGCGCGCCGAGGATGCCGACGCGATGGCGCGCCGCCGCGTCAAGCGAGCCTTCGACCGCCGCGAGCCGCCGGATCTTCTGCGCGTCGTACATCGTCAGGCCCGTGAAGATCAGGATGCCCGCGAAGGAGATGATCAGGTCAAACCCGGACGACCGCGTGAACAGGTTCACGACGCCGGCGAGGATGAGCCCCCACAGCGCCATGCCGCAGACGGAACCGATGCTCGACAGGTCGCTCTTCGTCACGCTCCCCCAGATCGCGAGCCCGCCGAACATGCCGGCCGTGATGAAGAAGACCTTCTGGACGAGCGCGAGTTCGTAGGCGATGAAGACGACCGAGAGCGTCAGCCCGTTCACCGCCGCATAGGCGACGAACATGAGGTACGCGAGCGCAACCGGCATCTTCTGAATCGCGAAGCTTAGGATCAGCACGAGCGCGAGTTCGGCGACGATGCAGCCCATGAAGCCAGGGCCCTGAAGGACAACCTGCCACAGGCCCGTCGAGGCCGTCAACCACGCGACAATGCCCGACAGCGCGAGCCCCGCGCACATCCACCCGTAGACGATCTTGAACGTCGCCGCAATCTGCGTCTGCTTCGCCGCAGTCGCATAGCCAGGGTGCCCAAACTGCTTCTCAAAGTCAATCATGGTCTTTCTCCTTTGTTCGTTAGGACGCTATTATACCATATATTAGGCGTCCTGAACCTCGCCCATGAGTTCTTTGAACGTGCCATCGCTCGGCATCCGCCAGTCGGCGCGCGGCGAAAGCGAAAGCGTGATCTTCGGGCCGTCGGGAACGCAGTTGCGCTTGTACTGCGCGGCGAAGAACCGCCGCAGGAACGTCGCGCACGTGCGCGCGATCGTCTCGCGGTCGTAGACGCCGCGAAAGGCGACTTCCGCCAACGTCCGCAACTTTTCGGACTCAGCCCCGTTCGCGAGAAAATGATAGAGGAAGAAGTCATGCAGCTCGTAGGGCCCCAGCCGCGCCTCCGAATCGTTCGCCGCCGCGTCCGGCACGAGTTCCGGCGTGATGGGCGCGTCCGCAATCTCGCGCAGCAGCGGGCCCAGCGGCGCGGACGACTGCGCGGCCACGGCACGAAGTGCCGCGAGCACCATTGTCTTCGGCACGGAGGCATTGACCTGATACATGCTCATGTGGTCGCCGTTGTAGGTGTTCCAGCCGAGGGCGATTTCCGAGAGGTCGCCCGTTCCGACGACGAGCGCGCCCGCCATGTTCGCGATGTCCATCAGGACCTGCGTCCGCTCGCGCGCCTGCACGTTCTCGAACGCAAGGTCGTGCGTCTGCCCGTCGTGGCCGATGTCCGCCAAGTGCTGACGGCACACCGCGCAGATGTCCACGACGCGCACCACGGCGCCAACGGCCTGCGCAAGCGCAACGGCGCGCCGCTGCGTCCTCTCCGACGACGCAAACCCCGGCATGACGACGGCAATCAGCCCCTCTCTCGTGGGGACAGACCCCACTGACTTGGGGACAGACCCCGGCAAATTCGCAGAATCCGTGGGGACAGACCCCGACAAACTGGCGAAATCCGTGGGGACAGACCCCGCCTTCAGCCGCGCGACGGCCCGCGCAGCGGCAAGGAGCGCGAGCGCCGAATCCGCACCGCCGGAAACGCCAATGACCAATTTCTGGGCATGCGCGGCCTCGAGGCGCCGCGCCAGCGCAACGGCCTGAATCGTCAGCAACTTCTCGACCCACCCCGGCTCGCCAAATTCCGTCAGGAACGGATGTGGATCTATAAAATCATTCAAAATTTCATTTGAACCTTCACTTTTCGCACACTTCTCAGAATTTCCCTTGGGGTCTGTCCCCAAATCTACGGGGTCTGTCCCCTGACTCATTGTCCCCTGGCTCATGGGGTCTGTCCCCACCTTCAAATCCCCCTCCGTGTCTCCGTGCCTCCGTGTGAGACCTTCATTCCAAGTCGACTCAGTGCAATCACACACAATCAACCTCGTGGGGACAGACCCCAGCCCCACGCCGCCCATCTCGTTCAACGACGTCTCGGCGCGCCGCCGATAGGCCAACGCCGCGAAATCAACTGTCGCTGCGACGACTTCTGATTCTTTTGCGAACAAACTTCCCTTTTTCAGCAATTTACCGTCAACTGCGATGAGGGACTGTCCCCCGAAAACGGCATCGGACGACGATTCGCCCACGCCCGCCGAAGCCAGCGCATAGACGCACCGCAACGCGGCGCTTTGGCTCAGGACGCGCAGCTCGCGATGTGCGGCCTTGCCCAGAAACTCAGTGCTCGCCGAAAGGTTGAAGACGCAGTCGAGCCCCGCAGACGCCAAGCGCGCACTCGGCGGAATCGGCACCCACAGGTCTTCGCAGATTTCAATCGAAAACTTGATGTTTTTGAACGAAAAGACGAGATTTGTCGCAAACGGCACGGGGCCTGTCCCCAGCCAGTCGGGGGCTGTCCCCACGTTTGAAGAACGTGAATCGGTGGGGTCTGTCCCCACGGGGGGCAGGGCGGTGGATGAGGTGAACTGGCGGTGCTCGTAATACTCGCCGTAGGTCGGCAGGTAGGTCTTGGGGACAGACCCCCGGATGCGTCCGCCGGAGAGAACGACCGCCGTGTTGAAGAGGCCCGCGCCGACCTTCAGCGGTACGCCGACGATCAGCGCGAGCGGCAGGTCGGCCGTCTGCGCCGCGAGATCCCGCAGCGCCTGCCGCGCCGCATCCAGCACGTCGTCGCGAAAGAACAGGTCGCCGCACGTGTAGCCCGTGAGCGACAGTTCGGGGAACGCCAAGACGGCGACGCCCTGCGCCGCCGCCGCGCGCGCCACCTTCAGATGCTCAACCGCATTCGACGCCGGATCCCCAAGATGGAGTTCCGGCGTCGCCACGGCGATTCGGTCAATGCCTTTCACCGTTTCCTGTCCTTTCGTTCAGAACGAGAACGCCACGTTCACGCCCCCCCAGACACGCTGGTTCTTGTCGCGCCCCATGTAGTCCGCCCGCCGCGCGTCGCGGTCGACGATCCACGTGTAGTTGACCTGCGCGCCGACGCTCAGCCAGTCCGTCACGGCATAGGCCAGCGCCAGCCCCGTCGTCTGGTCGAGGAACGCCGTCTTGTTGACGTCATCGACGTAAGCGCGCAGGTAGGCGTCCGTGCCCATGCCCAGCGAGACGGACGGGGTCAGCGTCAGGCTCTCGCAGAGCTCGAAGTCGTGCGCGAGCGCGAGGTTGCCATAGAAGAGCCCGTCGTCGTCGTTGTCCCGGTAGTCCCAGTAGACGGCGGCCGTCGGCGTGACGATCGGGTTGTTGTAGGCGACCGAGAGGTAGAGCTCCTCGTTGCTTTCGCCGTCATCGACGTTCGGGAACGTGTACCAGATGTGTCCGGCCTCGATGTCAAAGTCGCCGAAGCTCTTCGCATACGAGACCGTGTAGTCGATCTCCTGGTTGCCCATGTTGCGCACGGGCGAGCCCTCGCGGCGGTTCGTCAGCTTGAAGCTCGACCAGACGTTCGCGCTGAACGCGCCGAAATCGCCGAGGTCAAGGCCCAGCGTCGCCGCCGGCTGCCACACGGGGGCGTCGGAGCAGATTTGCCCGCGCCACATGTAGGAGCTGAAGAAGTCGACCGTGACCTCGACCGACAGCGGCGAGCTTTCGGCCTCCTCCAGTTCGTTCGTTTCCGCCGCGAGCGCGCCTGCGGCCATTGCCGCCGCCGCTGCGGAGATTCCCATTCGGATTAAGGTGTTGTTCATTGTCTTTTTTCCTGTCTTGATTGGTGGTTTGGTGGTTACGATTGCTTGTCTCATCTGCCCGAAGCGCCGTCCGGCGAGCCGCACAGGCGGCGTTTCGGGATGGCCTCACTTACATGTTCGAGAAGAACTGGAAGGAGGCGTAGGCGTCTTGTCCGTGTTCGGTCACGTCGAGGCCCTTGAGCTCGGTCTTCGCGTCGACCCGCAGCAGGCCCAGCCGCTTCAGGACGTAGAACAGCACGAGGCCGAGTCCGAACGCCCAGAGGCAGGTCATCGCGACGCCGACGAGCTGGACGCCGAGGAACTTGAAGCCGCCGCCGTAGAAGAGGCCGACCATCGAGTTGCCGTAGCCGAGCGCCTCCGGCGCGGCGAAGAGGCCGACCGCGAGGGTGCCCCACACGCCGTTCACGCAGTGGACCGAGACGGCGCCGACCGGGTCGTCCACGTGGATCTTGTCGAAGAAGAACACGCTGAGGACGACGAGGACGCCGCCGATGGCGCCGATCAGGAGCGCCGCGTTCGGCGTCACGAGGTCGCAGGGCGCGGTGATCGCGACGAGGCCCGCGAGCGAGCCGTTCAGGGCCATCGTGAGGTCGGGCTTGCCCATGACGACCCAGGCGGTGACGAGCGCGGCGCAGGTTCCGGCGCAGGCCGCGAGGTTCGTGGTCATCGCGACGCGGCTGATCGAGCCGATGCCGGCGGTGTAGCTCGCGGGGTTGAAGCCGAACCAGCCGATCCAGAGGAGGAAGACGCCGAGCGTGCCGAGGACGAGGCTGTGGCCCGGGATTGGGTTCGCCTTGCCGTCATGACGGTACTTGCCGATACGCGGGCCGAGCACCATCGCGCCCGCGAGGGCCAACCAGCCGCCGACCGAATGGACGACCGTCGAACCGGCGAAGTCGTGGAAACCCAGGGCCTCGATCCAGCCGACGGATTCCGCACCGTGCAGACCGCCCCACATCCAGTGGCCCGTCACTGGGTAGACGAACGCCGAGACGAGCGCCGTGTAGATCAAGTAGCTGCGGAACTGGATGCGCTCCGCCACCGCGCCCGAGACGATCGTCGCGGCCGTCGCAGCGAACATGGTCTGGAAGAAGAAGAACGTCCAGTCCCAAGTCCCCTCGCCCGCGAAGACGCTCGGCATGCAGATACCGCCCCAGCCGAGCGCGCCGCCCAGCTTCGAGGCGCCGAACATGAGCGCCGCGCCGATGAAGTAGAACACGATCGAGCCGAACGCGAAGTCCATCAGGTTCTTCATCATGATGTTCGCCGCGTTCTTCGCCCGCGTGAAGCCCGTCTCGACGAGCGCAAAGCCCGCCTGCATGACGAACACGAGGATGCCGCCGAGGAGCGTCCACACGACGTTCAGGTTCGTCTGGACGTCCGCCGCCGTCGGCGCGGCCTCCTCCGCCCAAACGCCGCCGGCGCCCAACGCCAGCAAGCCGCACAACAGTAGTTTCTTCATTTTCATTGCCCCTTCCTTTTTGCTTCTTCCTTTTTACTTCTTCCTTTTTACTTTTTCCCTTGCCTCATTACCCGATCGCCGCCGGCCCCTTCTCGCCGGTGCGGATGCGGATGCACTCGTCCATCGGCAGCACGAAGATCTTGCCGTCGCCGATGTCGCCCGTGCGCGCGCCCTCGACGATGCCGTCGATCGTCTTCTGGACGAACTCGTCGTTCACCGCGATGGCGAGACGGATCTTCTTCAGGAGCGTCACCTCTTCGATGGCGCCGCGATACTGGTGGACGTAGCCCTTCTGCTGTCCGCACCCAAGGGCATTGGAGACGGACATCTTGTACACCTCGCGCGTGTACAGGGCCTGCTTGACGGCGTTGAGCCGTTCAGGCTGAATGTAGGCGATGATTAGTTTCATCTGTTGCTTTCCTTGTTTGCGTCACCACGACATGCGGCAACGCAAAGGGAAATGCAAAGGCCGTGCCATCGCCTACGCAGGCGCGGACACGGCCGAATCATTACGCGCGCTGTACAGATGCGGCAAGAGACGCAACACGCACTGTCTCACCGCGTCAAGGCGTCTGCGCGCGTTTCGCAAACGTCACTTAAGCGAACGCGCCGCAGGGGCCGCTTGCTTCCGCATCTTCAGCGCCGCCGCGACGAGTCCGTCGAAGAGCGGATGCGGCGCGGTCGGACGCGACTTGAACTCGGGGTGGAACTGCCCCGCGATGAAATACGGATGATTCGGCAACTCGACGATCTCGACAAGCGCGCCGTCCGGCGACGTGCCGGAAACGACCAGCCCCGCCGCCTCCAGCGCCTTGCGCCCCTCCGTGTCGTAGCCGAGCTCGTAGCGGTGGCGATGGCGTTCGGAAATCGTGAAATCGGCCTTGCCCTTCTCGCCATAGGCGGGCGCGTAGAGCTTCGCCGCGAGCGTCCCCTTCTTCACGACGCACGGATACGCGCCGAGGCGCATCGTGCCGCCCTTCTGCGTGACGCCCTTCTGCGTCTCCATGAGGTCGATCACCGGGTGCGTCGTCTTCGGATCGAACTCCGTCGAGTTCGCGTCCGACCAGCCGACGACATCGCGCGCGTACTCGATCGCCGTACACTGCATGCCGAGGCAGATGCCGAGGAACGGGATCTTGTGTTCGCGCGCATACTTGATCGCGAGGCACTTGCCCGGCACGCCGCGGCTGCCGAAGCCGCCCGGCACGAGGATGCCGTTCACGCCCGCGAGCAGTTTGCAGTCCGCACTTTTTCCCTCTTCCTTGTTCTTTTTTACTTCCGCTTCCAGCTCCTCCGCCTCAATGCACTTCACGTTCACCTTGCAGTCATGCGCCATGCCCGCGTGGTGCAGCGCCTCGTGGACGGACTTGTAGGCGTCGCGGATCGCGATGTACTTGCCGACGAGCGCAATCGTGCAGCTCTTCTTCGGCTGCGTCGCCTTCTTGACGAGCGTGTCCCACACCGTGTGCTTGATCGGCCAGATGTCGAGGTGCAGCTGCTTCAGCACCTCCTCGTCCAGTCCCTGCTTGCGCAGCTCGCGCGGAATCGCGTAGACGGAGTCCGTCACGTCCTTCTCCTCGATGACGCGCTCGGGGCGGACGTTGCAGAAGAGCGCGAGCTTTTCGAGGTGCTCCTTCGGAATCGTCATCTCCGTGCGGCAGACGAGGATGTCGGGGATGATGCCGATCGCGCGGAGCTGCCCGACGGAATGCTGCGAGGGCTTCGTCTTCAGCTCGCCCGCCGCCTTCAGGTAGGGGACGAGCGTCAGGTGCACGAAGCACGTGTTGTCCATGCCGTGCTCGAAGCGAAACTGCCGCGCCGCCTCCAGGAACGGCAGCGACTCGATGTCGCCCGACACGCCGCCGATCTCGCAGAGGACGATGTCGCAGTCATGCTCGCCGGCGGACCTGATCGCGTCCTTGATCTCGTTCGTGATGTGCGGCACGACCTGCACCGTGCCGCCGAGGTAGCCGCCCGCACGCTCGCGGGCGAGGACGGCCGAGTAGATGCGGCCCGACGTGTAGTTCGACGCCTTCGAGCAGGTCACGCCCGCAAAGCGCTCGTAGTGGCCGAGGTCGAGATCCGTCTCGGCGCCGTCGTCCGTCACGAACACCTCGCCGTGCTGGTAGGGGCTCATCGTGCCGGGGTCGACGTTCAGGTACGGGTCGAGCTTCTGCATGAACACCTTGTAGCCGCGGCTCTTCAGGAGAAGCGCGAGGGACGCGCTCGTGATGCCCTTGCCGAGGGAACTCACGACGCCGCCGGTGATGAAGACGTATTTGACAGGTTTTTTCATTTTGAAATCATCTTTCTAAATTGGTCAAAGAGATAGGCCGAGTCGTGCGGGCCAGGGCAGGATTCGGGGTGGTACTGCACCGAGAACGCCAGAAGCGTCTTGTGCCGCACACCCTCGATGGAGCCGTCGTTGAGGTTCACGTGCGTCACGTCCAGGCAGTCAGGCACCGAGTCGGGCAGCACCGCGAAATTGTGGTTCTGGCTCGTGATCTCGACCTTGCCCGTCGCGAGGTTCTTGACCGGGTGATTGCAGCCGTGATGGCCGAACTTGAGCCGCCCCGTCTTCGCCCCGCAGGCGAGCGACAGGAGCTGATGGCCGAGGCAGATGCCGAAGACCGGCACACGTCCCAAAATCGCCTTGATGTTCGCGATCGCGTAGCCGACGGCCGCCGGATCGGCCGGGCCGTTCGAGAGAAAAACGCCGTCCGGCTTCAGCGCCAGCACGTCCGCCGCCGGCGTCTGCGCCGGCACGACCGTGACGCGCGCGAACGCCGCGAGCGACCGCAGGATGTTCGTCTTCACGCCGAAGTCGTAGCAAACGACATGGAGAGATGGAAGAGGTGAGAAGGAAGAAGGAAGAAGTGTGGAATCGTCAGTTTCTTCTCTGTCTTGACAACACGACGAAGACGCCTCGGCAACCAAACTTTTTCCTTTTTCCTTTTTCCTTCTTCCTTCTACATCAACCTCATACGCCTCTTTGCAGCTTACGCGGCTGGCGTAGTCCTGCCCGTCCAGACCCTCCCACGCCCGCGCCTTCTCGACAAGGAAAGAGGCATTGTCCTCACTTTCTTCTTCCTTCTTCCTTTTTCCTTCTTCCTTCTTCCTGCCCCCTTCCTCCTCGACGTGCAGCCACGCCTTCTGGTTGCCGTGTTCCCGCAGGTGGATCGTCAGCGCGCGCGTGTCGACGCCATAGATGCCCGGCACGCCGTTCGCCTTGAGGTAGGCGTCCAGCGACTGCGTCGCGCGATAATTCGACGGCTCGGTGAGGTCGCCGATCACGAGCCCCGAAAGAAAAAGGCCCCGGGACTCGACGTCCTCGGGGTTGACACCGTAGTTGCCGACTTCGGCGGCGGTGAGGGTGACGAACTGCCCCGCGTAGGAGGGATCCGTCAGGATTTCCTGATACCCGCACATGCCGGTGTTGAAGACGACTTCCCCGCACCGATCCGCGCGCGCGCCAAACGCCACGCCGTGAAAGACCGTCCCGTCGGCCAACGCCAGAAACGCCTTCCGTTCCCGCTCGGTCCGCCATTTCGCTTCAAATTCGTTTTGCATAGTCATCTCCGCTCCAGAATTCGTTTGCAAGACAAATGCCAACGCCCTTCAAACCGCGCGTTTCGTGTCGTTTGCCCGCATTCATCGATGACCACAAGGCTCTCATGGTCAATCGAATGTAAAGTACGCCTTTTCTCATTACAGGACATGGAAACGCGCATCTGACGACACAGACAAAAGTTCGGACGGATCGCGCCGCGTCGCCAGCCAAGGGTAGGCGCCGAGCTCGACAAGCGCCTCACCCGCCAGAAAAAGAGAGCCGCAAATCAAAACCGTGGGGACAGACCCCAAAGTGGTGGGGTCTGTCCCCACATGCGCAGCGGCGGAAGCGGCGGCAATCGCCTCCGCCAAAGAGGCGCATGGCGTGGCCTCCAGCCCCACAGCCCGCATCCGTGCGGCCAGTTCCGTCGCCGCAAGCGAGCGTGGGTTGCTTGTCCACACGGCGTAGGCACGCGCCACAAACGGCGAAAGGATCCGCAGAACCTCATCGACATCCTTGTCGCCGCAGGCACCGAAAACCAGGTTGAGCGCGTGCGGCGCATCCGAACCGAGAAGCTGCGCCAATGACGCCGCAAGCGCCTGTGCCGCCGGCGGGTTGTGCGCACCGTCGACGAGAAACGAGCCAACGCGCTGAAACCGCCCCGGCCAGACGACGCGGGAGAAGGAAGAGGGTGCTGGGAACGGGGAACGGGGAACAGGGAACGGGGAACGGGGGGCGGTGGACGGGGAACGGGGGGCGAGGACTTTCAGCGCGGCGAGGGCCGTGACGGCATTCTCGCGGTTGAAGGCGCCCAGCAAAGGAAAATCGGACGGGATTTCCGACTCATCCGCCCATTCGGGCGCATAATGGAACGGCGCGTTCCTCTCGACGGCGACGCGGCGCACGACCTCGACGACAGCTGGCGCGTTCCGACCCAAGACGACCGGCACGCCGGGCTTGATGATGCCCGCCTTCTCCCATGCGATCTGCTCGACCGCATGCCCCAGCCAGTCGCAGTGGTCGAGGCCGATCTTCGTGATGACGCACAGTTCCGGCTCGCAGACGTTCGTCGCGTCCAGCCGTCCGCCGAGCCCACATTCGAGAACCGCATGCGAGACCCTTTTCTCGGCAAAGAGCAGAAAGGCGACGGCCGTCAGGGCCTCGAAGAACGTCAGGCCGTCCGCCGCCGGACACGCCTCGGCCGCTTCCTGGACTTTTCGCGCCAGCCGTTCCAGCGTCTCGTCGTCGACTGGCTCGCCATTCAGGAAGAACCGCTCGTTCAGCCGGACGAGGTGCGGCGAGGTATAGCGGCCCACGCCGCCTGTCGGCCCCCTTTCGCCGCCCGCGCCCAGCGCCGCGTCGATCAGCGCGCAGACCGCGCCCTTGCCATTCGTGCCGGCAACGTGAATCGACTTGAACTGCCGCTGCGGATGGCCCAACGTCCGGCAGAGATCCGAAATCGTCTCCAGACCCGGCTTCATGCCAAACCGTCGCCGCGCGGCCAATGCCGAAAGAAACGACTGTGCCATCTGCGTCACCCCTCAGCCTTGGTCAGAACCTGAACTCGACCTGCCAGCGGAGGAAGAACGCCGGCTTGCCCGTCTCGAAGTAGTCGCCGGGGTTGAAGAACTCGGCGTAGAGGTGTCCGACGACCTCGAAGCGCTCGCCCCTCCTGCGGTCGGCGAGCCAGAGCGGGAAGTCGTACCGCCCCTGCGTGAGGAAGCCCTTGAAGAACCCGTCGCCGCCGCCGAGGCCGTCCTGCGCGGCCGCGAAGAGCGGCCCCGCGCTCGCCTCCAGCCGATGCGCCCGCCCGAGGTCAAGCCCGGCGGACGCCTTCAGGTGGTGCAGGTTGCTCCACCACGCCGCGCCGTAATGCGTGCCGTAGAGGAAAAGCTCGGAGTCATTGACGCCGCGCGACCACATCGGGTCCCACGCGCCGTGCCCGCCGTCCTCGTCCGCCGCGTCGTCGTCGCCGCTCATGAAGCGGTAGCCGAGCGAGCCGTAGGGCCTCGCGGACGACGCCGTCGCCGACTTCCAGTCGAGGCCCGCGTAGGCGCTCCAGCCGGTCAGCGTCGCGTGGTCGCCGTTCTCGCCGACCTGCCCCATCGCCTCCAGCTGCAGCGACCATTCCTCGTCGACCTGCGGCAGGAGGCGCGCGCCGACGAGCTCGCGCTGCGTCTGCGGGTGCCGGACGCCCTTGCGGTCGAACGCGCGCGTGTTCTTCTGCATCGCGAACACCTGATAGGGCAGGGCGGGCGAGAGCCGCGAGCCCCAGATCGCGCCGAAGCCCCAGTCGTCCATGTCGGGGTCGGCCCCGCCGCCGAGCCCCGTCAGCGACGTGTGCTTCGAGCGGTCGGTCCCCCAGCGCACGTCGCTGTCGTCGAAGTCGTAGAGCGCGAACAGGTCGAACGTCGACTCGTCCGTCACGTGCAGCTTGAGCGCCGCCATGTCGGAGTAGACCGTCCGCGAGCCGTCGCCCGGCGTGCCGTCCACGAAGACGTGGCAGAGCCCGCAGTAGCCGTAGAGGTCCTGCCGCCCGACCTTCAGGTCGAGAAAGCCGTCGAACAGCCCCGTCCCCTCGACGAAGAGGTTGTCGAGGATGACCTCGTCAGGGAACGTGTGCGTGTTCCTGTACGGCTCGGGACACCAGCGGAACTCGTCCGCGAGGCGCGCGTGGAGCCGCCATGCGCTCCCGCTCTCGGTCACGCCCTTCACCTCGCCCCAGATGCGCGGACGGAACCGCATGTGCTGGACGAAGCCGCTGCGCCGCACGGGGAACTGGACGCCGCCGCCCGGCAACCCCGGCACGTTCTGCATGAGCTCCTGACGGACGCGCAAATCCGCGCCCGCGTCGAAGTCGATGCCGCACTGCGCCCCCAAGGGCAACAGCGCGACAGTCATCAGCCCCCCGAAAAGTCCTTTCATGGACAGGTCTTGAACCACAGATGGTCACGGACTGTCTGCTTGACCCGCATCAATCCGTGAAAATCCGTGGCTCTCGTTCGCCTTTACTTGACCGGCAGCAGCTTCTCCTGCCCGTTCATGTACGGACGGAGAACCTCCGGGATCGTGACCGACCCGTCCTCGTTCAAGTGCTGCTCCAGGAGCGCGACCATGAGACGCGGCAGCGCGACGCCCGAGCCGTTGAGCGTGTGGACGAGCTTCGTCTTGCCGTCCGCATCCTTGAAGCGACAGTTGAGGCGGCGCGCCTGGTAGTCGGTGAAGCACGAGCAGGACGACACTTCCAGCCACTGCTGTTCGCCCGGCGCCCAGAGCTCAAGGTCGTAGCACTTGGCGGCCGAGAAGCCCATGTCGCCCGAGCAGAGCTGAAGGACGCGGAAGTGGAGGCCGAGGCCCGTGAGGACGGCCTCCGCCTCCTTGACGAGAACTTCCAGCTGCTCGAACGAACGGTCGGGATGGACGAAGTTCACCATCTCGACCTTGTCGAACTGGTGGACGCGCAGCATGCCGCGCGTCATCTTGCCGGCCGAACCCGCCTCGCGGCGGAAGCACGGCGTGTAGGCCGTCAACTTGATCGGCAGGTCCTTGCCGCTCAGGATGTCGTCGCGGTAGTAGTTCGTCACGGGGACTTCCGCCGTCGGAATGAGCCAAAAGTCGTCGACCGGACAGTGGTAGAGGTCTTCGGCAAACTTCGGCAACTGGCCCGTACCCGTCATCGAGTCGCTGTTCACGACGAACGGCGGCAGCATCTCCGTGTAGCCCTGCTGCTGGCAGTGGAGGTCGAGCATGTACTGGATGAGCGCGCGCTGGAGCTTCGCGCCCTGACCGAGGATGATCGGGAAGCCCGTGCCCGTGAGCTTCACGCCGCGCGGGAAGTCGAAGATGCCGAGCTTTTCGCCGATCTCGATATGCGTCGGAATCTTGAAGGCGGGATCCTTCCACTCGCCGACGAAACGGACGACCTTGTTCGCCGTCGAGTCCAGCCCCGTCGGAATCTCCGGCGCAGGGATGTTCGGAATCATGAGCAGGGTCTCGCGGAGGTCGTGGTCGACCTGCGCGAGTTCCTTGTCGATCTCGGCGATGCGGTCACCGACCTTGCGCATCTCGTCCTTCGCGGCGGCGATGTCGCCGCCCTCCTTCGCGAGTTTGCCGATCTCCTTCGACGCGGCGTTGCGCTTCGCCTTCAGCGACTCCGTCTCGCCGACGAGCGCACGGCGCCGCGCGTCCAGGTCCTTCGCCTTCTGGAGCGTCGCCTTCTCCACGCCACGGCGCGCGAGCGCAGCCGCCGTCGCGTCGAAATCATCCCTCAGCTTCTTGATATCAATCATCTGTTGACCTTCTTTCCGTAAAATTCCGTATATTATACCACATTTTTCGGACGTATCGGCTGACGTCCCTCACTGAGGCCGAATCGCTGCCGATACTTCGCGACCGTCCGCCGCGCCATCGGGAAGCCGACGGCCTTCATCCGTTCCGCGACTTCCCGGTCGGAGACATGCGGACGCGGCGGCAACGCCTCAAGAATCTCGCGCAGCTTCTCGAGCGGCGCCTGGTCCACGAGCGGGAAGAACTTGCGCAGCGGCACGGTCCCGCGCGGCGTCTTCACGTACTTGCGCGCCGCCGCGCGCGAGACGGTCGAGACGTCGCATTTCGCCTTGCGGGCGATGTCGCTCATCGTCTGCTTCCTGAGGCCGGCCGTCCCCTCCTTCAGGAACGCCGGTTGCCCCCCGATCGCCATCTCGGCAATCGCCGCCATCGTCTCCTGGCGTCGCACAAGCGCCGCCCGGAATTCGCGCGCCTTCTTGACTTTCTCCAGCGCGAACGCGCGCGCCTCCGGGTCGGCCTCGCGGTCTTTCGCCAGCTCGACGTACTTCGGCGAGACGCGCAATTCGGGAATGTCGCCCTGATCGACCTCGACCGTGCCGTCCTCGTCAACCCGCACGTCCGGCACCACCGTCTCGACCCGCCGCCGGTCGTAGAGCCGTCCGGGAAACGGCTCCAGCGACTGGAGAAGCCGGAACGTCTGCGGGTCCGACGGACGGAACGCCGCGAGGTTGCCGGCGGCAATCGCCTGCGCCAGCTCGTCGAGCGCCTTCCCGACGGCGGGACGCTTCGCGGCGGGAATCCGGTCAAGCTGGGCGCGGTAGCACTCGGCAAGATCGCGCGCGCCACACCCCTTCGGATCGATCGCGAGGATGCGCTGGCGGGCCGCCTCCAGCTCGGCCACCGTGCCGCCCGTCGTCATCACGAGATCCGGATACGAGCCCTTGAAGCGCCCGTCGTCATCCAGTTCCGCGACAATCGCGCGGCACAGCTCAAGATCCCGCCCCTCAACGCCGTCCATGCGCAATTCGCCGAGGAGGTGATCTTCCAGGCTTTCGCCGCCTTCGTCCGCCACGCGCTCGAAATCGAAGCCCTCGGAGGCTCCATGCACGCCGCGTCCGGGATTGAAGTCACGCTCGATCTCAAGCGCCGGATTCGAGTCGACCACTTTCTTGACCGCCTCGCGCAATTCGGCGAGCGGCAGCTGCAGAAGGGAAAACTCCAGCATCATCGCGGGGGTCGCGACCTGACGCTGAAGTTGCCGAGGTTGGAGGGAAAGTGCCATGCGCGAATTATAGCAAACCCCGTTCCACCCGGTCAACGGCAGGACGTTGCGTGAGGAGTGGGCGGGACGGACGCGCAGCGAACGGCAGCCAATCGGTTGCTTTCGCTTAACACGGAGATTGCGGAGTGGCGGAGGCACGGAGTTCTTGAAGGATTCACGAAATCTGAAGCCTGGTCGATCCCCATCTTTCGGCAACACAGGCCTCCGCGTCTCTCCGACTCCAAAGCCTCCGCGTTAAGCGCCGCAGGCTTAAGCGACAGGACACGCGCGCCGGGCCGACGGGCCAACGATGCGGACGACTTACAGGGGGCGGATCATCGTTTCATGCTGAAGCCCTGCAGCCGATTCGTCCAAGCTCGCGCAATCGCTTGAAATCTGACGTTTTAGCGCGTCCAGCGAGGCGAATGTCCGCTCGCGGCGGATGAAGCGCACGAAATCGACCGCGTACGGCGCCGTCGGTACGGTCGCGGCGGCGCAGTGGAGGAAGTGAATCTCCAGAACCGGCGTCGGCCAGCGGCGGTCGCCCAGCGTCGGCGCAAGGCCGTAGTTCGCAACCCCACGCACGCCAGCAACCGCCACTTCGTAGACGCCGCGCGGCAGATCGATTTCAAGCCCCGTCAGCCGCAGATTGACCGTCGGGAAGCCGAGTTTCGTACCAAGACCCTTCCCCTTCTGCGGTTCGCCATGCACGCGGAACGGATGCCCCAGCATCGCGTTCGTCGCCGCGATTTCGCCCGCCGCGAGCGCGGCGCGGATGCGCGAGGACGAGATCGGCGCGCCGTCATACGTCGCATACGGCACGGTCGTGACGGCGTAGCCATGCGCGCGCAGCCAGTCCGCATCGCCCGCGCCACCCTTCCCGAAATGCCAGTTCGCGCCGCAGCGGATGTGCGGATGCCCCGCCGACGCGCCGAGATACCGCGCGGCGAAGGCCTCCGGCGGCAACGCGGCGAGTTCCGGCGTGAAGTCGCGCGCGACGACGTCCTTCACGCCACACGCCCGAATCGCCGCAAGCCGATCGTCGAGCGACATGATGAGACGCGGCGCGCGTTCCGGCGCGAGCACCGTGAGCGGATGGTTGCGGAACGTGAGCGCGCAATCCGCGCCCGCAAGAATCGCCTGGTGCCCGCGATGGACGCCGTCAAAGAAGCCTACTGCAAGGCCTTGGACAGCGGCATCACGCACGGCGCGAAATCCTTCATCTCGGTTTCGAGGAGACGGTCGAACGGCATCGCGTCCTTCACGTCGAAGCGCCCGACCGCCGTCCGCCGCAGCGATTCGAGCGACGCGCCGCACTGAGCCGCGTCGCCGAGGTCGCGGACAAGCGCGCGCGGGATGACGCCCTTTGAGGCGCGCAAGGCGAACCGCCCGTCCGCCGCGACGTCAAAGCGGTAGACGTGCGCGAGGAATTGCTTGTGCTCGCCCGTGTCGGCGATCTCATAGGCGGCCGTCCCCTCCTTGCGGATCGTGCAGAACGACGGCTCCGTCTGAAAGACGTCCCCACGAAAGTCGGGCAGCGCGGCGGCGATCCGCGCGGCGGGGTCTGTCCCCGCATCGGCGGGGCCTGTCCCCACAGGCCGTCCGTAAATGTCGCCCGTGTCAGTCTTCAGCCCGAAGCGGATCTTGCCCTCGTAGGTGCGGTCGGCGCCCATGACGCGGTCGGCGAACTTGTTCGCATCGCCGAGCAGGAGGATGAAAAGCCCCGACGCCGGCGCGTCCAGCGAGCCGCCGTGGCCGACCTTGACGAGGTTGAACTTGCGCTTCACGGCCTTGACGACCGTCGCGAACGCGATCCCCGCCGGCTTGTCCACAAGGAGAAAGCCGCTGAGGTCTTCGAGCATCTTGAGTTGCGTGAGATTTGCCATGCGTGATTCTCAATCGATTTCAAAGCCGCACATTATAGCAAAATCCGGCTAACCCCACTCTGGCCGTTCATTTCAGCCACGCCTTCACCTTCTCGAAGTCGAACGGCGGTTCGCCGTAGAGGAATCCGTTCGTGTGCGATTCGCCGCCCTGCTCGTAGGCGATGTCGAGGAAGCCCTGTCCCGTCCAGTCCACCGAGCCGATGACCTTCGCCGCGTTGGACGGAACCGCGTAGGTCGCCTCGAACAGCGTCCGGCCGCTTTCCCGGTCGGCGATCCGCACCTTTCCGGAAACGGGCTTCAGCGTGTCGTTGACGGCGACGACCGCGTGATCGTCGCGCACAAGGACGAGCTGGTCGTGCTGCACGTTGCGAATGGCGTCGTACGCCCGCTTCTTGCCGCCGTAGTAATCGACGACCGCATCGGAGATCTGCGGCCAGCCGTCGCGGACGTTCCACCAGATGAGCCCGTTCTTCCGCGTGAACTTCTGCGAGCGGAACAGCTCCACGAACGTCTTCATCGCCTCGGCCTGCACGATCTGGGAGGCCAGGATGAAGTCGTCCAGATCCGTCGGCACGTCGCCGAACTGAAGCTTCACCTGGTTCGTCATGAGCGAGTTGCGGCGGAAGCCGAACCCGTTCAGCCACGCGTCGGACGCCTTGAACTGCCATTCCTCGTTCCAGTGATAGTCCCTCTTCGGATCCTTCCCGGTGACCTTCGTCCAGGGATAGACATGGTCCGGCGTCATCATCCGCTCCAGCGACGCGCGGTTCGGGCAGCCGTGATAGCCCATCTCGCTTGCGAACCAGCACGGCGCATTCGTGTAGAACGGCACCTTGTAATACGCCCGCGCGCCCCAGAGGTGCTCCTCGCTCGGCGTCGCCCGCCCGGCCACGACATCGGGCGAGTAGTAGGGCGAGCTCGGCAGGTAGGGGCGCGTCACGTCGAACTCCCGCACGACGGACGGCAAGGTGACGCGGCTCGTCACGTCCTCGGACGGATCCCAGTGGATCGCCGCCGAATCGCCCAGCCGCCAGCGCGGCGCGCCGTCGTTCTCGTTGTTGCCGCTCCACAGGGCGAGCGACGGATGGTTGCGGAAGCGGAGGACGACCTGAATCGCCTCCTCCCGCGTCCGGCGCTGGTAGTCGGGGTCGAAGGGGAACATCGAGCAGCCCGTCATGAAGTCCTGCCACACGAGGACGCCGTTCTCGTCGCACCAGTCGAAGAACGCATCGGGCTCATAGACGCCACCACCCCAGACGCGGATCATGTTGCAGTTCAAGTCCCTGAAGAGCTCCAGCGTCGGCAGGAGGCGTTCGGCGGCGCGGCCGGGGAGCGCATCGAGCGGCACCCAGTTCGCGCCGCGCACGTAGAGCGGCTCGCCGTTCACCTTGAAGAGGAACTGGCCCGGACGGTCCGGCCCGTAAATGTCGTCACGGACGAGCTCGACCGTGCGGAGGCCGATGCGCTCCGCGTGTCGCGCACGGCGTGTGCCGTCCGCGCCGACGACCTCGACGAACGCCTCGTACAGGGCCGGCTCGCCGAATCCGCGCGGCCACCAGAACGCCGCGTCGGAGACGGACAGCGCGAACTTCTGCTGGAAATGCCGCGCCTTGAACGTCTGCTGCGCCACGACCTTTCCGGCGCGGCGGAGCCCCACCGTCACCTGCGCGCGGTCCAGCTCCGCAAACGGCAGGTCGATCCGGCAGGCGCCGACCAGCGAGGCGCGCCGGGCGGCGCGGTCGATCGACTTCACGATCCAGCTCGTCTGGTCAATGCGGATCGGGCCCTGCGTCTCCACGCGGACGTCGCGCCAGAGCCCCGAGACGAACAGGCGCGGGAAGATGTCCCAGCCGCCCATGTGCCCGGCCTTGCGGTACGGCTCGCCCTCGGCACCGCCCTGCATCGTGTAGCCCAGCTCGCCCAGCGTCTTCGTCTTGGCGTCGAGCAGCACGCTGCGCAGGAGAACCTGCACGACGTTCGTCCCCGGCTTCAGGCGCTCCGTGACGTCAAAGCGATGGGCGACGAGCATGTTGTCCGTCTCGCCGATCCGCACGCCGTTCAGGAAGACGTCCGCGAGCGTGTCGATGCCGTCGAAGACGAGGACGGCCCGCCCGCCGTCGGCGACCGCCGGCGCCTCGAACGCCTTCTCGTACAGCCACTGGTAGCCCTCGTACGGACGAAACGCCCGCGCGTTCAGCCCGATTTCCGGCGGCGGCAGGATCCCCGCCCGGACGAGGTCGAGTTCGCAGTTCCCTGGCACGGTCGCCGTGACGGTCTGGGCCGTCGCCGGCGCGGGCAGCGTCCGCTGCGCGCCCGAATCGGGCTCGGGCCAATAGGAGAGCTTCCACGCCCCGTTGAGCGACAGCTGGGCATCTGGCCGCGTCGGGGCGCGCCGTCCCCAGGGGCGCGCGGGCGGGCGGCACATCAGCTCGTCGAGCGCGCGGCCGACCGCTTCGGGAGAAGACTTGAACGTGACGCGCCCGTGCGGCGACTGCAGGTCGTCCGTCCAGACGTTCTCGCCGTCCGTGCTGACCATGCGGTGGACGCCGCGCTGGAGGCCGAAATGCGGCTCGAGGCCGCGCACCGCGACGAGCGCGGCAATCTCGTCCCAGCTCGGATGGCCTGCCATCTGATCCCAGCTCTCGCCCGGCACGACCTTGTGGCGCGGCGTCAGGCGGTTGCGAAACGCATCGCGGATGGGATTCGCCGTGTCGGGGAGTTCCGCGACGGCGCGCCCCGCGTAGCAGTGCCGCCCGATCGGGAAGTCGACAAACGTGATCGGCACGTTCGTCGGCCAGTTCGCGAACGCGTACGCGCTCGCCGCCGGGTCGTGCTTCGAGTTGTATTCCTTTCCCTTCGGATAGTCGCTCGCCATGCAGACCCACCGCGCCACCTTGCGTGCGACGAGCGCGCGGTCGGCCCTCAGCAGGTCGGCGACGTTGTTGAGGAAGCCCACCGAGCAGAGGACGACGCTCCTGTCAGGCGCGGCGGCGAGCGCAGCGCGGTAGACGTCGACCGCCGGCGGCGCGTTCGTCGAGACGGCGTGGCGGACGAGGTTCGGATACTTCTCCGGCAGGCCGTACCCCGCATCGCCCGGCCCCTGACGTCCGCCCGACCGCGCACAGCCGACGGGGATATCGGGACGTCCGTAGTAGGCGTTGATGATCTCGCAGACGGCGACGGACTTGTTGCCCTCGCCCCACGTGTTGCTGCCGACGGCGATGATCTCGCATTCGCCGGCGTCCGCCAGCGTGTGCAGGATCGCGAGCGCGCCCACGTCATCGTAGTCCGTGTACATGTCGGTGTCGAAGATGACGCGCGGCACCTCCGCCGCAAAACAGTTCGCGGCAATCGCCGCCAGCGTCGCCCACACCATCAGGAATCGTCTGGTCATAAGCCTATTCTTTCCAATCACTCCGCACCGCCTTTTCGGTTATCATGAGGAGACGCCCGACAGCGTGTCGAAAATGCCGCGCCCGGGCGGGACAGTCCCCGGGAAGACGCCGAAGACCTCGGCGTAGCGCCCGACGTTGCCCCAGACGTGACGGGCATGGACGCGGCTCGACTCGATCTTCCGCTCGGCGATCTCCGGCCCGTCCTGGCACGCCCAGAGCGAGATGACCTCCCGGCGGCGCTCGGTGAGCGCCGTGACGTCCACGTAGTAGCGCGACTGGAAGGCGCGGCTCTGACTGTCCTGCTCCTGGAAGTAGATTTCCGGCCTGAATCCCGCGAGCTGCGCGGCTTTCAATGCCGCCGCCGCGCTCATCATGTGGTCGTAGTGCGTCTCGATGAGCGAATGCACGATGATCGCGCGCGGCTTCAGCCTGCGGAACGCCGCCGCCATCCGCTCGCAGGTCTCGCGCCCCGCGAATGCCTCGCCGTCGATCTCGTCGAACCAGTGCAGCGGCACGCCGATTGCGCGGCAGACCGCCTCGTCCTCCGCCGTGCGCAGCTTCCGGCAGGAGCCGTCACGGTACGCCGCCTCGCCAAGCCCACGCTCGCCATGCGTGTACTCGAAGACGTGCACGTCGTAGACCTCGGCGAGGCGCATGACCGTGCCGACCGAGCCGGCGAGGTCATCCGGGTGGCACGAGACGTAGACGACCACGTCGCGCGGCGCGGACGGGCCCTTTCGTTCGGCGCCGACGGCGATTGTCCCCGCCGTGGCGGCCGCACCCATCAGGAAGCCCTTACGGGACAGATTCATCGTGAGCAACCTTTCCTTGTTCTTTAGACCTTGAGGAAGACATTCTTGCGGTAGAGGAAATAGAGGAGAAGCCAGCAGGTCGCGACGTAGGCGAGCGCCAACCCGACGGGCTGCCACGCCGCCGGCAGCAGGGCCGCCGCGCCGCCGAAGAGGAATTCCGACGCCGCGTGAAGCCCGACGACGCGCTGCACGAGATAGATCGTGATCGCGTTCATGCCGATCACGCGGAAGAAGAGCGTGCCGCCGCGCCAGCCCTTCACGTCAATGACGAAGTAGAACAGCGCGAGCAGGGCCGCCGAACAGCCGCCCGCGACCAGCACGAAGGAACTTGACCAGAGAGCCTTAACGACGGGGATGGACAGCGACATCAGCAGCCCGCATCCGACCATCGCCACCGACGACGCGAGAAGGATCAGCACCTTTTTGCCGCCGGAAAGCGCACTGCGCAGAAGCTCGCCCGCGAACATCCCGAGCATCGGCGTGACGATGCTCGGCAGGATCCCGGCGGTCCCCTCTGGGTCGAAGAGCGGCTTGTAGATATGGCTGCCGAAGAGCGTGCGGTCGATCCAGCAGCCGAGGTTGCCCTCGGGCGAGAACGGCGCGGCGTCCGGGAAGTCCGGCGCACCGACGAAGCGGAATGCGAGCCACGAGCCGACCAGCAGCGCGACGGCGATCCCAGCCCGCGCCGTGCGCCCGAACGAGAGGTACAGGAGCGCGGCGACCATCCACGCCAGGCCGATGAGCTGCAGGACGCCGAAGATGCGCACGTGGGCGAGGTCGAGCTTGAGGAACCCGTTGTAGACGAGGCCGAGGAAGATCAGCGTCAGGCCGCGCCGCACCGCGTGCCACGCGAGCGCGGCCCTCGTCGCGCCCTGCGCAAGCCGCTTCGCCGCCGAGAACGGGAAGCTCACGCCCGCGATGAAGAGGAAGAGCGGGAAGATCAGGTCCTCGAACGCGAACCCCTCCCACGGGACGTGGCAGAACTGCTGCGCGAACGCGCAGTCGGGCGCACCAAGCGCCGCGCAGAGGGCGAGCATCAGCGGCCCGCCGCCCATGATGAAGAGCATGTCGAAGCCGCGCAGGACGTCGAGCGAGAGGAGGCGCGAACCCCTCTTTCCAGATGCAGTTTCCGTCGTCTGATGCGCCCCCGCAACCTCTGTAATGTCAAGACTTTTCATGCCTCGTATTATAGCATATCCTGGCGCACGCCCGCGCGGCACGACCGCCACGCCCATCACCGCACCTGCGAACTTTCCTCGTTTGTCGTCCGCCAGCGGGCGGCCAGCATGGGCAAAAAGACGCCGCCGACGGCACTCCGCGCCATGAAGTACCGGTGGCGACCGTTGTCCGCCCAGTACCAGTCCGTGAACGGAACCCGATCCGGCGTCTCGTCGAGGAAGCGGTGCAGTGGCGCGACGAGCGCCTCGAAGTCCTCCCGGCTGCCGCTCAGCGTCGCGCTCCACACGAGCCAGTCGGCCTTCGTGTAGGTCCGGCGACAGTCCAACGGCGTCCCGTACGGCAGCGCCAGCCTGCGATACGCCGCGCACTCGGCCGCGCCGACAGACGGCGGGAAGAGCGACAGGCCCAGCACGCGATCCCAGACAAGATTGTACTTCAGGCTCCACGTGTCGTTGCCCTCCCCCCGCCGCTCTGTAAAGGCGATCTTCGTGCCGCCCTCGCGTCCGCCGCACGCCCGCTCCGTCCACTGCCGAGCCATCCCCTCCGCCAGCTGACGGTACCTGTCCGCGACGTCCGCCTCGCCGCGCAGACGCGCCATCTCAGCGTAGCCGCCCAGCGCGACAACCGTCTTGGCGGAGAGGTTGGCGTTGTGCGCGAGATGCCCGGCGAAATCGTCCGTGCACAACTGGTCGCCGGGGTCGAATCCCGTCTCCGCCAGGTATTCCGCCCAGCGCGTCACCGTCGGCCACCAGCGCGAGGCGTAGTCGGCGTTCCCTTCCTGCCGCGCCAGCGCCGCCAGCGCGACCAGCATGTTGCCGCACTCCTCGACCGGCATGCGGGAGGCGTCGTCGCGACCGCCGCCGACGGACGACCCGTCCGACATCCCGTAGTACTGCCTGTCGCCGACGGGATAGAGGCCGACGTCATGCGGCGCGTACGGGTAGGGCCAGCGCCCGGACGACGCATAGACCATGACCGGGCAGAGCGTCGCCCGGACCAGCGTCGGCCCCAGCAGGAGGAGGTGCGGCAGCTGGGGGTACAGGAGATCGACGGTGCCCATGCAGCCGTTCGACCCGTTCTCCTTCGAGAACATCAGCATCTCCCCGTTCTCGGCAGCGACGACATTGCAGGCCGCGAGGCTCTGCCGGTAGGCAAGCGCGGCGACGTCGGCGTACTTCCGCCCGCCGACTCGTTCGCAGGCGGCATCCCACGTTCGGTCAAAGGCGTCCAGCCGCCGGCACGCGTCCGGGTAGTCGGCCTCGGCCTCCGCCAGCATGGCCTCGAAGGTTTTCCCCTCCCTTCGCCACCAGGCCGGACATGCCCGCCCCAGGAAGCGAAGCCCCGCAAGGTCGTCGTATGCCAGGATCCAGTGGCAGCCGGTTGCGCCGTCCCGCTTCGGGCCGACCGTCCAGGCATACCCCCAGTCGCAGCGCATGAAGTCGTCCGTCCGGCTGAACGGCCGCTGCTGCGCGCGCCCGACCCGGACGGCCTCAAGCCCGGAGACCCGACATCGGTTGGTCGTCATCTCGGCCGTGTCGTCGTCCGTGGCCATCGCCGAGGCGACGGACAGGTCGGCCGTCCAGTCCGCCGCCCCCTCCACCTTCAGCGTCACGTAGGTGACGGGTCGCGAGAAGCGGTCCATGTCCTCGGCCGTCTTGTCCGTCGAGAAGCGCAGCTCCGCCCGGACGTGCCCGTCCGCAAAACTCGCGACCGTCTGCGTCGGCCAGACCCGGAGGGCGACCTGCGGCATGGCCGCGACCGCCGTCGGCGCGGCGCCGCAGAGTCGCCAGGCCCGCCCGTCCGCCCTCAGGACGACCGAGACCGGCTGGGCCGCGCCCGACCAGTGCGTCGTCTCGACGTCCGTCAGCCGATCGGCCGCGCTCCAGACGGAAAAGAAGGGATCGTTCGCGACGAGCGGCACCGCCGGCGGACGGAACCCAGCCGTCACGACGCCAACCGCCGCGAGCGCCAACGCATTCACCCACCGATTCGCCATCAGTCGCCTCCTGTCAGCGCAAGATGAGCAGTCCGCCCCTCAAGGGCCTAAGCTCCATCCTGTAGCGCGTGATGCGGATCAGGTGCTCCGTGTCGTTCGGGATCGACAGCGTCAGCTCGTTCTCCTCGGAGAGGAGGTCGGCCGGAATCCGGAAGCGGTAGCTGCTGTCGGTCGCAACGGACTCGACCGTGCCGAACGGCGTCCCGTTGAGCGCCAGCTCGACGGGGAACGGGGCCGACGTGCCCTTCCAGCCCGTCGTGATGCGGAAGATCGCCTTGCAGCGACCGACCGCCTCCGGCGGCAGCTTGAACGCAATGGCGTTCGTGCAGAGCATGCCCATGACCGCCGCCCCCCTGTCGCTGCGGTTGTAGATCGACATGTGGTAGTGCTTCAGGTTGCCGTCCGCAAGGTCGAACCGATTGGTCGAGACGTATTCGTACCCCATGTCCTTCTCGTCGCCCGTGCCGCGCGCCCAGCTGCCGCCGAGCTCCAGCGCGTTCACCTGCACAGCGCCAGCCAGCGAATCCGTGCGCCGCACCGTCAGGCGGTTGACGCCGTCCCTGAAGAAACCGCCATCGACGCAGAGCGCCACAAACCCGCCCGGCGTCACGTCGACAGGCCCAATCGCCGAACCGTTGACCGACACGAGGAGCGTGCCGGCGACGGACTTCGCGTCCGCCTTCAGCCTCAGGAACTGGGTCAGGTCCGTCTCCTGCGGAAACCGGCACGTCCAGTCGACCGAGAACGACTCCCCTGCCGCCGCAAGTTCCGTGTTGAGGTCTTCCCAGCGCCCGCGCGAATCGACCTCCCGCGTCGTCTTCCTGTAGAGCGGCGTGACGTCCGCCGCCTCGCTGCCGATGCGGAAGACCGACGGATGCCCGTTCGACATCGCCTCCTTCATCTCGTCGAGCGACAGGGCCCGCGTCCAGAACGCATACTGGTGATACGCCCCGCGAAAGACGCTCGCGTTGTTGCCGCTCGCGTCGGAAACGCCGTTCGTCCACACGCCGGCGTCGCCGACATTGAAGTTGTTGCACCCCAGTCTGAACTTGTGCCAGTAGGAGCGGATGCCGAGATAGATCTTTTCCGGCACGTCCGAGATCTCCCAGGTGCGGATGCGACTGGACGAGCCGTCGACGTCGAACACGTAGGCCACGCGGACGAGGCGCGCGCCGTCGTCCACGCTGATGGCGAAGTCGACCCACTGCCCCGGATTGAAGCGCGTGTTCGTGCGCTTGCCGACGTCGATGTCGTCGGGATACCCCTCGTCGCGGCAGTGGTCGTACCACTGGTTGCCGATGCGCAGCGCCGGCCAGCTCCCTTCGCGGTCGTTCCACCGCCGCAAGGCCAGCTGGACGCTGCTTCCCGTCGCGCCCCACTCCCAGCCCCACTCGGCGACCGGCGAGCTCACGTTGTAGCGCCTGCAGTACGGCTCGTCCACGCGAAAGCGAATCACCGACGACCACGCGGGGCAGTTGCCCGAATAGTCCTTCAGGAAGTCCGGCAGCAGCAGCGCGTTGCTCGTGCCCGTGACGACCGCGTATTCTTTCCCGTCGATGACGACCATCTCGTTTGTCGTGACGGGCTGGGGCAGCTCCAAACACGGTACGCCCGTGAGCGTTTCGCTCGCGTAGGGGCAGCGGACGTCCATCGTCGTCACCCGCAGGGGCGGACAGTCCGCCTTCACCGCCGTCGCGCCATGCGTCGCGGCAGCCGCATCAGCCGCATGCAGGACGTCGGGGAGGCTTGGGGGGGGGGCGGGGGGGGGGGGGGGGGGGGGGGGGGGGGGCGGGGGGGGGGGGGGGGGGGGGGG